>CALIDR010000182.1 GCA_938022295.1 uncultured Burkholderiaceae bacterium | reverse complement strand
GCCGCGTCGCCGTCGGCGCGCGCCTCGCGGTCGGCCCGCATCGCCTCGACTTCGGCCAGCCGGCACAGCAGGTCGGCGCGGGCGTCGACGCCGCCGAGCGTGCACGCCTGCTGCAGCGCCTGCTGCAGGTACCACGCCGCCGACGCCGGCTCGCCGAGGTCGCGGTAGGCGCGGGCCACTTCGCCGAGCGCGTGGACGAGGTCGACCGGCCGCCGGCGGCGCTCGGCGGCGTCGAGCACCGCGATGGCGCGCGCGAGCGCGGCGCGCGCCCGCTGCGGGGGCACGGTGGCGTCGGTTCGCGGGGCGGGCTTTATCGCGTCTGCTCCGTCGCGGTGCAAGGGGATCGGTCGGTGGCGACCGCTTGCATCAATCGTGCGCGGCCGGCCGGATCGTAGAGACGGGAACCGGGCGCGTGTCCCCGCATCCAGGGGGGGAGCGGGCGCGGCGTCGGCGCGGCCGTCGCGGCGGCGTGCGATCGGTCACGGCCGCGGCGGGGGCGACGGGCCGGCAGGTCAAGGAAAACCACAGGCCGGCGTGCCACCCCCGGACCGGACAATCCCGTCCCGATCCCGGGCTCCGATCCCGGCAACCCCTTCGATCCCTTTCGATCCCTTCGATCCGAATCCAGGAGGCTGACATGTCGATTCCGTGGTTCCGCTCGCTGGCCGTCGCCGGCCTCGTCGCGTGGGCCGGCCAGGCCGCGGCGCAGGTGACGCTGACGATGTCGTCGTGGGTGCCGCCCACGCACACGCTCACCGAGACGCAGAAGGCGTGGTGCGAGATGCTGGCGCAGAAGGCCGCCGGCAAGGTGCGCTGCAACCAGCTGCCGCGCGCCGTCGTCGCCGCGCCGGGCACGTTCGACGCCGTGCGCAACGGCCTCGTCGACCTGTCGTTCACGGTCCACGGCTACACGCCGGGGCGGTTCGTCACGACGCAGCTCGCCGAATTCCCGTTCCTCGGCGACTCGGCCGAGGCGTCGTCGGTCGCGTTCCAGCGCATCTACGCCAGGACCCCGGCGATGCAGGAGGAGCACAAGGGCGTCAAGGTCATCGCGGTGTTCACGCACGGCCCCGGCATCGTGTTCAACACGAAGCGCCCGATCACGAAGATCGACGACCTGAGCGGCCTCAAGTTCCGCGTCGGCGGCGGCATGGTCAACGAGATCAGCAAGGCGCTCGGCATGAACGTGACGCTCAAGCCCGCGCCCGAGAGCTATGAACTGCTGTCCACCGGCGTGATGGACGGCACGCTGTTCCCGGCCGAGTCGATCGAGGGCTTCAAGCTCGACAAGATCGTCAAGCACGCGACGACGTTCCCCGGCGGCCTGTACAACACCAGCTTCGTGTTCATGATGAACGAGAACACGTACAACAGCCTGCCGCCCGACGTGAAGAAGATCGTCGACGAGATGTCCGGCGAGTTCGCCGCCAAGATGATCGGCCAGGGCTGGGACAAGGTCGACCGCCGCGGCATGGCGTTCATGCAGGCCGCGGGCGTTCAGTTCACGAAGGCCGACGCGGCGTTCGTCAACGAGATCAAGCAGCGCACCGCCGGCCTCGAGGACGCGTGGGCCAAGGCCGCCGAGGCCAAGGGCATGAAGGACCCGAAGAAGGCGCTGGCCGACTTCCGCGCCGAGATCAAGAAGCTGCAGTGAGCGATACTCGCCGGCGCCGACGCGGCGCCGGCGTCGCCCGAACGAAGCCGGCCCGCGGGCCGGCTTTCTGTTGCCACTCCGCCCCGTGAGATCGCTGCTGAACACCCTGTGCGGAGCGCTGGCCGCGGTCGCGCTGTTCGCGATCATGGTGCTGACGTTCGTCGACGTCGGGGGACGCAAGTTCCTGTCCACCTCGCTGCCGGGCGCGCTCGAGCTGACCGAGATCCTGATGGTGGCGGTGATCTTCGCCGGCCTGCCGCTGGTGTCGCTGCGCGGCGAGCACGTCACGTTCGACTCGCTCGACCCCTTCATCCCCCGCGTCGTGCGCCGCGTGCAGCAGGCCGTCGTCGACGTGCTGTGCGCGGCGATGCTCGCCTTCATCGCCTGGCTGATGTGGACCAAGGCCGGCCAGCTCGCCGAGTACGGCGACGTGACGGCGCGGCTGAAGATCCCGCTGTATCCGTTCGTCTACGCGATGAGCGTGCTGTGCGGCGTCGCCGCGGCGGTGCACCTGATGCTGCTCGTGCGGCCGGTGGCGCACCATCACGTCGGCGTCGAGGACACGCCGTGAGGGCCCGATGACCGAGGCGCTGCTCGGCTTCGCGGCCGTGTTCGCGCTGGCGCTGCTGCGCGTGCCGCTGGCGTTCGCGATGGGGCTGGTCGGCGTCGTCGGGCTGGCGCTGATGCGCAGCTGGCCGGCGTCGCTGTCGAGCACGTCGCTCGTCGTCTACGAGACCGGCTTCGCGTACATCCTGAGTGTGATCCCGCTGTTCATCCTGATGGGCAACTTCGTCGCCCGCGCCGGGCTGGCGCACGAGCTGTACCGCGCCGCCTACTCGTTCATCGGCCACTTCCGCGGCGGGCTGGCGCACGCCACCGTGCTGTCGTGCGCCGGGTTCGGCGCGATCTGCGGCTCGTCGATCGCGACCGCGGCGACGATGAGCCGGGTGGCCTACCCGTCGATGAAGAAGCTCGGCTACGCCGACTACCTGAGCACCGGCGTGATCGCCGCCGGCGGCACGCTCGGCATCATGATCCCGCCGTCGACGATCCTCGTCATCTACGGCATCGTCACCGAGACCAACATCGGCAAGCTGTTCGCCGCCGGCGTCGTGCCGGGGCTGCTGTGCGCGGCGCTGATGATGGTCGCGATCGCCGTCATCGTCTGGCGCGACCCGGCCGCCGGCCCCGCCGGCGAGCGCGCGACCTGGGCCGAGCGGCTGCAGGCGGTCAAGGGCGTGTGGGGGGTGGCGCTGCTCGTCGTCATCGTGCTCGGCGGCATCTACGGCGGCGTCTTCACCGCCACCGAGGGCGCGGGCATCGGCGCCTTCGGCGCCTTCGTGTTCGCGTGGGCGCGGCGTACGCTGACCTGGCGCGTGCTGTTCGAGGTGCTGGTGGACAGCGCGCGCACGACGGCGATGCTGTTCACGATCCTGATCGCGGCGACGATGTTCGCGAACTTCATCAACATGACGTCGATGCCGTACGACCTCAAGGACTGGATCCTCGAGCTCGGCCTGCCGCCGCTGGCGGTCGTCGGCGCGATGATGGTGATCTACATCCTGCTCGGCGCCATCATGGAGGAGCTGGCGATGGTGCTGCTGACGCTGCCGGTGTTCTTCCCGATCGTCGTCGGCCTCGGGTTCGACCCGGTGTGGTTCGGCGTGCTGATCGTGCTCGTCGTGCAGATCGGCCTGATCAGCCCGCCGGTGGGGCTAAACCTGTTCGTGCTGAATTCGCTGCTGCGCGGCGTGGCGCTGACGCAGATCTACCGCGGCGTGTGGATGTTCGTCGTCGCGCTGATCGTGGCGCTGTTCGTGATCCTCGAGATCGACGCCATCGCGCTGTGGCTGCCGGGGTTCATGCGCTGACCTTCGCGCGGCACCGCTGCGCCGCGACGACGACGCCCAGGCCCAGCGCGAGCAGCAGCGCGGCCGGCGGTTCCTGCACCGGCGGCGGCGTGATCGCGTAGCGGTAGTCGGTGCCCGACGCCGAGGTGACGACGAAGTCGGTCACCGGGTTGCCGTCGGCATCGGTCAGGCCCGACAGACCGGCCCAGGTGAAGGTGCGGCCGAAGTCGCCGACCATCGACGCGGCGGCCGGGGCGCCGAATGTCATGGCACGGACGTCGGCATACAGCTCGACCCCGAATCGCACGTCGAACGGCACGCCGACGGTGACCGTGGCGACTCCGCCGACGAACTGATCTTGGTAGAGGATGGCCGGGTCGGCCCCGGGGTATCGCGCGGGCGGCACGCCGACCACGCCAGTCGTGCTCGCGACCAGGCTGGGGGCGGAGAGAGAGAACGTGGCAAACCCGAGGGCCGATGCAAAGCTCTGAGTTGGGTCATTGCCGGAGTCGGCAGCGGCCGACAGCCCCCCGTCGACGACCATGCCCATCGGAACGAAGATCTGCTGGCCGGGGGAGCCGGGGATGTTGATCGTCAACCGGTCGAGGAAGACGGTCTCGAAGTGAAACCCCGCTTCGCCGCTCTCGTAGCGCCCCACGCCGACCGGCCCTGCTGTCGCCGTGGCAGCCCCCACGACGCGCATCCAGCCGAAGCCGACGGTGGCCCGCATCGATGCCAGGCCCAGCGGTCCGGCGGAGACCGAGCTGAAGCTCTCGTCATCGACAAAATCGTAGAAGAAGTTCCGAGCGCCGGTGTCCTCGTCACCGACTGGATAGCTGCTGACACCCACGGCTCCCGTCGTCCACCGGCGCTGTGCGAAGCTCTCGGTCGACCACACCAGCGCAACAAGGATGGCGCAGGCCACGGCCATTTGGCGTGCACTCACGGGGTTTCGCTCCTGCCGCGCATGCGGCATGCTCCGATGACGGCCGACCGTAACACTGCACCACCCGCCACGACAACCCACGGATGACCCACAAACGACGCCCGGCCGCCCGCCGCGAGGCGCCTCCCGAGTCGTCCGCAGGCCGTGCGCGGCACCGCCGGCACATTCCCGCAGCAGCCCGATGACGCTGCACGCCCTCGCGCGAGCCCCGGGGCGGCTGCCGTCCGACGAAGCGGCCCGCATCCTGCTGCGCTCGCATCTCGAGTGCCGCAGCTACGCGCCGTGCGTCGCCGTGGCGCCGGCGCTCACGGTGCCGGCCGGCTTCGCCCACGACGCCGACCTGCGCGCCGCCGCCGCGCTCGCCGTCGCGCAGACGTTCGGCCTGCTCGATGGCTCGCGGGCCGACGCCGCGGTCGCGCTGGTGCGTGCCGGCCTCGCCGGCGCCGCCGACGCCGCGCTGGACCGCGCGGCGCCCGATGCTGCGCTCGCCTGGTGCACCGCGGCGGCCGAGTGGTGCGAGCGCCACGGCCTGGACCACGCATTCGCGCGCCTGCGCGCCCGCGCCGCGGTCGCCGACGCGCATCCGGACGCGTCGGCCTGGGCGCGCGTGCACTGGCGCATCGCGGCGGCATGGCACCACGAGTGGTTCGGCCGCAGCGTCGACGTCGTGGCACTGCTCGACGAGGCTGCCGTGCTCGCCGACCGAGCGCACGACGTCGGTCTGCAGGTCGTCGTGACGCTGCGGCTGGCACGGCTTGCGCTCGCGCGCCACGAGCCGGCGCGCGCGGTGGCGCTGGCCGAGCGCGCCGTCACGCATGCCGACGCGGCCGCTTCACCGCTGTGGCTGGCCGACGCCGCCGACGTCGTCGCCCGCGCCGCGATGGTGCAGGGCGACATGCACCGCGCGCTGCAGCATTCGCGGCGGGCGGTCGGCCTGGCCGACCTGGCGCAGGCGACGCCGAGCTTCACGTTCACGTACCGTCTGTACGAGGCGTATGCGCTGCTCGGCCTCGGCGCCTGGGACGAGGCGGCCGCGCTGGCGCACGAGTTGGCGACGATCGACCTGCCGGACGGCATGCGCCGGCGCACCGCGCTGCTGCCCGACCTGTTCGCCCTCGTGCGCGACGACCGCAGCGGGGGCTGGGACGAGGCGAGCACCCGGCGGCTGCGCACCGTGCTGCGCCGGCTGCGCGAACTCGATTGGCCCGGCGCGCTGCCGGTGCTGCCCGGGCACCTGGCCCGGCTGTTGGCGCGCGCGCTCGACGCCGGCCTCGAGGCCGACTGGGTGCGCGCCTCGATCGTCGGCCGCGACCTCGCGCCGCCCTCGCCGGGTTGGTCCGAGGCGTGGCCGTGGGCGGTGCGCGTCTCGGTGCTCGGCACGTTCCGCTGCCGGGTCGACGATGCCGACGTCGGCGACGCCGGTGGCCGCGCGGCGGCCAAGCCGCTCGCGCTGCTGCGGCGGGTGGCGGCCGAAGGCGGCTACGACGGCGTCGCGGCCGACACCGTCGCCGAGGCGCTGTGGCCCGGCGAAGGGCGCGCCGGGCGCGACAAGGCGCTCGAAGTGACGCTGGCGCGGCTGCGCCGCGCGCTCGGCCACGCCGACGCCGTGCTGCTGCACGAGCGGCGGCTGCGGCTGAACCCGCGCCGCGTCTGGCTCGACCGCGCCGCGCTCGATCACCACCTCGACGCGCTGGCTGCCGCCGGCGCCGACACGGCGTCCACGCGCGACCGTCACTGGGCCGCCGTGTGGGCGCTGTGGCGCAGCCCGCTGCTGGCCGACGCGGGCGACGAACCCTGGGTCGTCGCCTTGCGCGAGTCGGCCCGGGCACGGCTGGCCGCGGCACTGCAGGCCGCGGCCGGCGACGCCGGCCACCGCGCGCGCTGCCTGCGCGCCGTGGCGGCCGATCCGGCGCTGCAGCGCTGGCTCTGACGCGGGCCCCGTGGCGGCTCGCGCCGCCCGTCAGGGCAGCCCGGCGTGCGGCACGTCGACGCGCACGGTCCAGATCGCCGCCTCGCGCGCCGCGCGGCGGGCGTGTTCGTCGAAGTCCGGTGCCACGCACAGGAACAGCGTGCGGCCATCGTCGCCGCCGAGCGTGCAGGCAAAGCAGCCCATCGGCGCGGTGGCGATCGTCTGCACGATCTCGCCGCCTTCGCGAACGCGCACGACGCGCTGGCCGATCGCGTCGGCGATCCACAGGCACCCCTGCGCGTCGAGCGTGCAGCCGTCGGGCGCGATCGCGAGCTGGCCGAGCACGCCCATGAAGTCGGTCGCGGTGGGCAGCGGTGCGAACGTGGCCCAGTCGCGGCGGGGCCCGAGGCTGCCGTCGGGTGCGATGTCGAATGCCGAGACCCGGTTGCCGAAGCTCTCGCCGACGAGCAGCGTGCGGCCGTCGGGCGTGATCGCCGAGCCGTTCGGGAAGCACAGGCCCTCGGCGGCGACGTGCACGCTGCCGTCGGGGTCGACGCGGGCGAGCGCCGCGCGCTGCGGCGGCGCGCCGCCCATCAGGTCGAAGCCGAAGTTGCCGACCCAGGCGCGCCCCTGCGCGTCGACGACCATGTCGTTGCAGTGCCCGCCGGCCACCGCCGACAGGTCGGCGTGCACGGCGAGCGTGCCGTCGGCCTCGCGGCGCAGCAGCCGGCGGTCGCGCATCGAGACGACGAGCAGCCGCCCGTCGGGCAGCCAGCCGAGCCCCGACGGCTGCTGCGGCACCTCGGCCACCGTCTCGACGTGCCCCCCGGTGTCGACCGCGATCACGCGGTGGGTGTAGAAGTCCGACAGCCACAGCCGCCCGTCGTGCCAGCGCGGCGCTTCGAGGAACGAGAAGCCGCCGACCAGCGGCGTGAAGGGCGAGGCAGGCATCGGCACGCTCCGGGGGACGCGGGGCGCCGACGGTAGCGCGTCGGCGGGCGTCAGCGCACCGGGGCAAACCCCGGGCGCGGGGGCTGCTTGGCGCGCGTCGTCCACCAGCGCGCCACCCGCCACCCGAGCAGCACGGCGACGATCGCGGCGTAGACGCCGACTTCGGCGAAGTCGTTCTTGCCGGCGCGCATCCAGAAGAAGTGCAGCAACGCGAGGCCGGCGACGGCGTAGACCGCGCGGTGCAGCGCCTGCCAGCGGCGTGCGCCCAGGGCCTTGATCGCGCGGTCGAACGACGTCGCCGCCAGCGGCAGCATCAGCAGCAGTGCCGTGGTGCCGACGAGGATGAACGGCCGCTTGGCGATGTCGCGCACGAGGTCGGCGACGACGAAGCCCATGTCGAGCCAGGCGTACGCAAGCACGTGCAGCACGGCGTAGAAGAACGTGAACAGGCCGAGCATGCGGCGCAGCCGCGCGAGCGACGGCAGCGACAGCGCCTGACGCAGCGGCGTGACGGCCAGCGTCAGGCACAGGAAGCGCAGCGTCCAGTCGCCAGTGCCGCGGATGAGCGCCTCGGCCGGGTTGGCGCCCAGCGTGTCCGTCAGCGCGCCGTGCCCCAGCAGCGCGAACGGCACGAGGCCCAGCGCGAACAGCGACGGCTTGACGGCGCGGTGGCGCAGCGCGGCGTCGATGCGGGCCGAAGCCTTCATCGGCGCAAGCTCAGAAGAACCGGCGCAGGTCCATGCCGGCGTAGAGCTGCCCGACCTGGGCCTCGTAGCCGTTGAACATCAGCGTCGGGCGCTTGCGCTGCAGCAGCCCGTCCTCGCCGATGCGGCGCTCGGTGGCCTGGCTCCAGCGCGCGTGGTCGACGTTCGGGTTGACGTTGGAGTAGAAGCCGTACTCGTGCGGCGCGGCGACGACCCAGCTCGTGGCCGGCTGCTTCTCGACGAAGCGGATCTTGACGATGCTCTTGCCGCTCTTGAAGCCGTACTTCCAAGGCACGACGAGGCGCAGCGGCGCGCCGTTCTGGTTCGGCAGCACCTCGCCGTAGAGGCCGAACGCGAGCATCGTCAGCGGGTGCATCGCCTCGTCCATCCGCAGCCCCTCGACGTAGGGCCACAGCAGCACCGACGAGCGCAGGCCCGGCATCTGGGCGCGGTCGGCCAGCGTCACGAACTCGACGTACCTGGCGTTGCCGGTCGGCTCCACACGCCTGATCAGTTCGGCCAGCGACCAGCCGACCCACGGGATCACCATCGACCAGCCCTCGACGCATCGCAGGCGGTAGATGCGCTCCTCCATCGGCGCGAGCTTCATCAGCTCGTCGATGTCGAAGACCTTGGGCTTGCCGACCGCACCCTCGACGGCGACCGTCCACGGCCGCGTCTTCAGGCGGTGCGCCTCGCGCGCCGGGTTGGCCTTGTCGGTGCCGAACTCGTAGAAATTGTTGTAGCTCGTGACGTCGGCGTACGAGGTGAGCTTTTCCATCGTCACCGCGCCGGCCACGTCGCTCTTCGCCCCGGGCAGCCGCGCGAGCCTGCCGGGGCCGGTGACGGTGGCGCGGGCGTCGCGCGCGGCCCACAGGCCGATCGCCGTGCCGGCGCCAGCCGCGGCGGCGATCTGCAGCAGCCAGCGGCGCTGCTCGAACACGCGCCGGGGCGTGATCTCGGAGGCCACCGGGTGGACGAAGCCGCGGTCCTTCAGGGTCTTCATGTCCACTCCGATCTTGCCGACACGCCCTAGTTCGCCCCGGCCGCGGTGGCGGCTACAGCTCGCCGTACGAGTGCAGGCCCGACAGGAACATGTTGACGCCGAGGAAGGCGAACGTCGTCACCGCCAGCCCCACCAGCGCCCACCAGGCCGAAACCGTGCCGCGCAGGCCCTTCATCAGCCGCATGTGCAGCCAGGCCGCGTAGTTCAGCCACACGATCAGCGCCCAGGTCTCCTTCGGGTCCCAGCTCCAGTAGCCGCCCCAGGCCTCGGCGGCCCAGAAGGCGCCGAGGATCGTCGCGATCGTGAAGAACGCGAAGCCGATCGCGATCGCCTTGTACATCACGTCGTCGAGCACGTCGAACGACGGCAGGCCGGCGGCGATGCGCCGGCGCAGCGCGATGATGGCGCCGACGAACAGGGCGCTGGCGCCGAAGTACAGCGCCCAGAAGTTGCTGATGCCGCCATCGGGCGCCTTGCGGAACAGCAGCGGCTCGAAGCACAGCACGACGCCCAGCGCCCACAGCGGCGCGAGCTTCCACCAGCGCGTCTCGGCAGCCTGCTGCTTGATCAGGTAGGAGAAGGCGACCATCGCCGCGATCGCGAACGTGCCGTAGCCGACGAAGTTGGCCGGCACGTGCAGCTTCATCCACCAGCTCTGCAGGGCAGGCACCAGCGGCTGGATCTCGTGCGCCTGGCGCTCGACCGTGTACCACAGCAGGAAGCCGACCGCGGCGCTGACGATCAGCATCGCGAACGCGCCGAGCGAGCGCGTCTTGTAGACCTGCTCGTAGTAGAGGTAGAACAGGGCCGTCATCCAGCAGAACAGCACGAACACTTCGTACAGGTTGCTGACCGGGATGTGGCCGATGTCGGGCGCGATCTGGTGGCTCTCGTACCAGCGCACGAGCGAGCCGACGAGCGCCATGAACACCGCCGCCCAAGCCACCCGCGAGCCCAGCCGCAGCGCGGTGTTGTCGGCGCCGGCGCGCTGCGTCGTCATCAGCCCGATCCAGTAGAACACCGTGCTCATGAAGAACAGCACGCTCATCCACAGGATCGCGCTCTGGCTCGACAGGAAGTACTTCAGCAGGAACACGTCGTCGGCGGCGGCCAGGTCGGCGCCGAAGCCATCGGTCGTGCGCGCGTACAGGCCGATCGCGAGCAGCGTCGCCGCGCCGACGCCGAGCGCGAGCGTGCGCAGCGGCGCCCAGAACCAGCCGAGCGCGATCACGACGGGCGCGCTGCCGGCGAGGATCCACTTCTCGTAGACGTCCATCGACGCGCCGTAGCGCCAGAACGCGAAGCCGGTGCCGGCGAGCACGAGCACGGCGAACAGCCAGTCGTAGGCGCCGCGCGACGCCAGCCCGGACGACGGGCGGCCGACGTCGAGCGTCGTCGTCGTGACGGGGGCGGACGTGCCGGCCGGTGCGGTCGCGGTGTGGGTGGCGGTGTTCATGCGGGGTCCTTCACGGGGCCGGCGCCGGCCGGCAGCAGCGCGGCGCGCAGGCGGTCGAACTCGGCGTCGGCTTCGAGGGTGCGGCGGGTCGTCGACAGGGCGGCGGTGATCCGCGTGCGCGCGCCGGGCGCCTGCGGATCGTCTTCGAGCCAGATCCACAGCCGCCGTTCCCGCACGTACAGCATCGTGAAGACGCCGACGATCAGCAGCACGGCGCCGAGGTAGACGATGTTGCGCCCGGGCGCACGCGCGACCTGGAAGACGCTCGCCTGCACCTGCTCGAAGCTCTCGAGCTGCAGCAGCAGCGGCGCGGGGTAGTAGTAGCTGTCCGACAGCGACACCACGGCCCTCGTCATGAACGTCTGCAGCGCCTCGTCGGGGGCCAGCGCCGGCAGGCGCGCGGCCTCGCGCGCGGCGTTGAGCAGCTCGAACAGGCTGCCGTTGAGGATGCGCAGCAGCACCTCCGAGACGCGCTCGCGCTCGGCTTCGGGCACCGTGGTCTCGAGGAAGTGCGCCACCGACGCCAGCCCGCCCTTCGGCGCCGCGTCGGCGAGCGGCCCGCCGCCGTTGGCGGCCGCCGGCGCGTCGGGCGGCGTCTCGCCGGCGAACATCGACAGCAGGCGCAGCGACGTCACGCGCAGCTGCTCGGCGACGTCGGTGCGGCCGTCGGGGGCGGCCGCGGCGGCGTAGCGGCGCGACGCGACGTCGCGCAGCGCGTCGTCGCCGAGCGCGGTGCGCAGCAGCACCCAGGTCGCGATCGAGTCGTCGGCGTCCACGGGGATGCGCAGGTAGCGGAAGCTCTCGTTGGGGTTGTCGCGCAGGCCGGCGAGCATCACGCGCTGGCCGTCGAGCTCGATCGGCAGCATGTAGTTGTGGTACTCGCGCGCCTGGCCGCTGGCGTCGCGCAGCTTGTAGGTCACCGACGGGCCGACGTTGCGCAGCTCGCGCGGCGTGCGCACCTTGGCGCCCGAGCCGAGGTGGTCTTCGAGCGTGCGCTTGAGGTCGACGCGGCGCACGTCGGTGCCGGAGCCGGCGCCCTCGGAGCCGAAGTTCTCGACGTTGATCACGCGCAGGCCGGTGAACTCGAGCTGCAGGCTCTCGTCGCCGCGCTGCAGCGTCGTGCTGCCGCCGACGACGCCTTCGACCGTGAATTCGCGCGCGCCGGCCTCGAGCGGCACGGCGCGCAGCTTCAGGCGCGAGCCGCCGTCGTCGAAGCTGCTCTGGTAGATCGCGACGCCGCGGTGCACGGCGGGGTGGTTGACCTCGACGCGCGCCTCGCGCGCCTCGCCGGTGGCGTGGTCGTGGATGACGATCTCGCTGGCGAACAGCTTGGGCATGCCCGTCTCGTAGTACTCGACGATGAACTTCTTCAGCTCGACGTCGAACGGCAGGTCCTGCAGCACGACGCCGTCGGGCATCGACAGGATCGCGGTGCCGGCGCGCGCGCCCTCGGGCACGAGGAGGTTGGCGCGGTAGGTCGGGTTGCGCGGCGACAGGCGGTGCTCGGCCGGCACCTCGGAGATCAGCCCGCCGCCGCGGTAGACCGACTTGTCCTGCAGCCACATCTGCGCGCGCACGACGAGGTCGCCGTCGAGCAGCCCGCCGAGGCAGATCAGCACGATCGAGCCATGCGCGGCGAGGTAGCCGATCTTGTTGCCGGTGCCCTTGCGCGCGGCGACCATCACGCCGCCCGGGCGCGTCTGCACCTTCGCCTTCCAGCCCCCGGCGCCGAGCAGCGCGGCCACGCGCTGCAGGGTGGCCTCCCGCCCGCCGGCGACGCTGCCCTGCGCCTTGTGGTGGAACGCCTGCAGCGACTGCTCGCGCACGTTCTCCTTGTAGGCCTTCAGGTCGGCCATGATCTTCGGCGTGTTGCGTGCGATGCACAGGCTCGTCGAGACGACGAGGAACGCCAGGATCAGCAGGAACCACCAGGCGCTGTAGACGGTGTACAGCCCGACGGCGGCGAACACGTCGGCCCAGAACGGCCCGAACTGGTTGACGTAGTTGTTCAGCGGCTCGTGCTGGCGCACGACGGTGCCGATGACGGAGGCGATGCAGATCAGCGTCAGCAGCGAGATCGCGAACCGCATCGACGACAGCAGTTCGACCGCCTCGCGCACCGGGCGCGAACGCGACGGCAGGTCGACGCCGGCAGTGGTGACGCTCATCGACACATTATCGGCGGCGCTCGCCGCGCATTGGCCCTGCTGGGCAAAGGGGGGCCGGCACGCTGGGCCAAGCGCCGCCGCTGGACGCGGGCCCGCTTGTCGGCGTCAGCGCAGGCCGGCCGCGTAGTCGGCGAGCGCGGCGATCTCGCGGTCGCTCAGGTTGGCCGCGATCGCGAGCATCTGCGCGTTGTTGGCGCGCTCGCCCGCGCGGTAGGCGCGCAGCGACGATTCGACGTACTCGGCGTGCTGGCCCGACAGGCGCGGGTACTGTGCGGGGATGCCGGCGCCGTTGGGGCTGTGGCAGCCGGCGCACGCCGGCACGTTCTTGGCCGCGATGCCGCCGCGCCAGATGCGCTCGCCGAGCAGCAGCAGGTCGGGGTTGCGCGAGGTGCCGGGCACCGGCTTGAGGCTGGCGTAGAACGCCGAGACGTTGACGATGTCCTCCTCGCTCAGCGTCGCGGCGAAGCCCTGCATGATCGCGTTGATGCGCCGGCCCGCCTTGAAGTCGTGCAGCTGCTTGGCCAGGTACTCGGGGTGCTGGCCGGCGAGGATCGGGTTGGCCGCCAGACCCCGCGTGCCGTCCACCGTGTGGCAGGCCACGCAGACCTGGCTGGCCACCGCCTGCCCGCGCGCGAGATCGGCCTTTGCCGGCGCCGCGCCGCCGGCAGCCGTCGCCGCCAGCGGCGCGAAGAACGATGCGGCCAGAACAGCGGCGGCCAGCGGCGAGGCGGGGAGCGACTTCATCGGGAGGGGCGCAAGGAGAAACAAACCTTGAAATTTTACAATGGCCGATGGCCCCTCCTTCCGCCCCCGCATCCGACGCCGACCGCGCCCCCGCCCGCGCGCGCGACGAGGCGGGCGCCGATGCCCATCCCGCGGCCGGCGGCGACGCCCGGGCCGCGCTCGCGTGGACGCACAGCGCGCGCTTCCTCACCACCGCGAGCCGGCTCAACCAGCTGCCCGTCACCGAGCTGCCCGAGATCGCCTTCGTCGGCCGCAGCAACGCCGGCAAGTCGACCGCGATCAACACCCTGGCGCAGCAGCGGCGGCTCGCCTTCGCGTCGAAGACGCCCGGGCGCACGCAGCACATCAACCTCTTCGCGCTCGGCCCGAAGGACGCCCCCGACGCGCTGTTCGCCGACCTGCCCGGCTACGGCTACGCGGCCGTCGAGCGGGCGGCCAAGCTGCGCTGGCAGCAGGTGATGGCCGACTACCTCGAGGTGCGGCGCAGCCTCGCGGGCGTCGTGCTGCTCGTCGACGCGCGGCTGGGCCTGACCGACCTCGACCGGCGGCTGCTCGCCTTCATCGCGCCGCGCGTGTGCACCGGGCAGGTCAAGCTGCTCGTGCTGCTGACGAAGGCCGACAAGCTGTCGCACCGCGAGGCCGACGCCGCGCTGCGCGCCACCGCCGACGCGCTCGGCGCCTTCGCCACCGATGCGTCGGACGTCGGCGTCGCGCTGTTCTCGGCGCTGAAGCACACCGGGGTCGGCGACGTCGCGTGCACGCTGCGCGGCTGGGTGCGGCCGCCGTCGGCCGCGGCGGCGGCATGAAAGCGGCCGTCGAGACGTTCGACGCCGTGCTGCCGCACGGCATCACGCTCGCCTGCCGCGCCTGCGGGCCGGCCGACGCGCCGCGCGTGCTGCTGCTGCACGGCTTTCCCGAAGCCGCGTTCGTCTGGGACGACGTGATGCGGCGCCTCGCCGGCCGCGCGCGCTGCGTGGCGCCGAACCTGCGCGGCTACGACGGCTCGTCGGCTCCGGCCGAGGTCGAGGCCTACCGCGCGAAGCACCTGGTGGCCGACGTCGCCGCGCTCGTCGACCGGCTCGGCGCGCCGATCGACCTGCTCGTGGCCCACGACTGGGGCGGCGCGGTGGCGTGGAACTTCGCGATCGCGCACCCGCGGCGCCTGCGCCGGCTGCTGATCGTCAACGCGCCGCATCCGGCGACGTTCCTGCGCGAGCTGCAGACGAACCCGGCGCAGCAGGCGGCGAGCGCCTACATGAACTTCCTCGCGCGCCCCGACGCCGAGCGGCTGCTGGCCGAGCACGACTACGCGCGCCTGTGGCCGTTCTTCACCGGCATGGGGGCGGAAGACCCGTCGCACCCCGGCGGCGGCTGGCTGACCGCGGACGCGCGCGAGCAGTACCGCGCCGCGTGGCGCCGCGGGCTGACGGGGCCGCTGAACTACTACCGCGCCTCGCCGCTGCGCCCGCCGACCGGCGCCGACGCGCCGGTGCGCGCGCTGCGGTTCGCGCCCGAGCAGGTCACGGTGCGCGTGCCGACGACGGTGCTGTGGGGCGAGGGCGACGTGGCGCTGCCGCCGGCGCTGCTCGACGGTCTGGACGCCTACGTGCCCGAGCTCGACGTGATCCGCGTGCCCGGGGCGACGCACTGGATCGTGCACGAGCGCCCGGAACTCGTCGCCGACACGATCGCCGCCCGGCTGCCGTGAAGGCGGATCACGGGCGGCCGACGACGAACCAGACCCCGAAGCTGCCCCCCGGCGCGTAGGTCAGGCCGAGGTGCACGGGCCCCAGCCCGGTGTCGCTGCCGACGTACAGACTGCTGCCCGTGCGCAGGTCCGACCAGCTCGCGGCAGCGGTGCGCGGCCAGGCGTTGCCCGCCTCGAGCGTGGCGCCGACGGTGAGCGCCCGCGCGAACGGCACGTTGCCGGTGATCGGCGTGCGCCACCCCAGGCGCAGCAGCGCGACGGCGTTGCCGTTGAGCTCGTCCCTGCGATACCCCGACAGCCGGTGGAAGCCGCCGAGCGTGTAGCGCCCGACGACGCGCAGCCCGGCGTCGTTCGTGGTCTGCAGCACCGTGAGCAGATCGAACGTGTGGCGGCCGACGGTCGACACGCCGAGCCCCTCGATCTCGACCCGCGTGTAACCGCTGCCGCTGCCGGCGCGGTCGCGCCGGCCGCCGAACAGCGTGCCGACGACGCGGTACCCCGCGGTGGGAAAGTAGGCGTAGTCGAGCTGGTCGACGACCAGCCGCGCGCCGAGACCGAGCTCGGTGAAGCTCTGCGGCTGGAAGCGCTCGACCACCTCGGCGCCGACGCTGTCCGCCACGCTGCGGTAGCGCAGCCACTGCACGCCGAGACGGAACTCGCCCAGGCTGCGCCACGGGCGGCCGAAGTCGACGCCGACGCGGGCGCTGTCGTTGAGGAACTGCGCGAGCTCGACGGCGTCGTCGGTGTAGAGCACCAGCCGGCGCCGCTCGGCGTTGGCGTGGCCGGCGACGAACCAGTCGTCGTGCAGGCCGAGGTTCACGTTCAACGGGTGGTACAGCTCGCTGTGCAGCCGCGGCTCGCTGCCCAGGCGCACGAGGTTGCGCCACTCGCCGCCCTCGGGCGTCAGCCAGTGGCGCGTGTGGCCGAGCGTCAGGTTGAAGCGGCTGTCGCCGCGGAAGTCGGTGTCGAGCGCCAGGCCCACGCGCAGGAAGTTCGGCCCCCAGGGCTTGTCGACGAGGCCGAAGACGAGGCCCTCGCGGTCGCCGTCGCGCACGATGCGGTAGTCGGTGCGCAGGTAGTCGCCGCTGGCGGCGAGCCGGCGGGCGTCGCGCTCGGCCTTCTCGCGCTCGAACGGCTCGCCGGGCCTGGACTCGAATTCGCTCGCGAACCGCGCCGGATTCGTGTACTCGGTGCCTTCGAAGGCGATGAAGTCGAGCGTCACGGCCGGCGCGAGCCGGGCGCGGTGGGCGTCGCGCCAAGCGGCGTAGGCAGGCGGCGGCACGGCGAGCGCGCGCAGGCGCTCGAGGGCCTCCTCGGCCCCGCGCATGCCGCGCTCGACGAACGCGGCCACCTGCTCGAAGTCGGCCGCGGTCAGGTTGCCGAGGTCCGGCGCGATCAGCACGTCCGCCGGCCGCAGCGTGGCCAGGCTGCGCTGCACGTTCTGCTCGGTGAGGATGTTGATCATCTGCACCGTGACGCCGACGGCGGTGGAGAGCGTCTCGCGCGGCGCGAGCGGCGTGCCGATGTTCACGACGACGACGACGTCGGCGCCCATCGAGCGCGCGACGTCGATCGGCACGTTGTCGACGAGGCCGCCGTCACCCAGGATGCGGCCGCCGACCTCGGTCGGCGCGAACACGCCGGGCACGCTCATGCTCGATCGCATCGCGAGCGCGAGGTCGCCTTCTGCGAGCAGGACGGGCCTGCCGTTCTCGAGGTCGGTGGCGATGGCGCGGAACGGGATCGGCAGGCCGTCGAAACTGCGTACGCGGCGCACCGGCAGCGTGTAGCGGCGCAGCAGCAGCTCGAGCTCGCGGCTCGCGACGGCGGCGGCAGGGGCGCGGAACGCGCCGTCACGAAAACCGAAGTCGATCAGCGGCGACAGTTCGAAGTCCTCTTCCTTGCGCCGCTGCGACAGTGCGGTGCGGTCGACGCGGCTGGTGAACGTTTCCGACCAGTCCACCTGCCGCAGTTCGCGCTCGATCTCGTCGGCACCCATGCCGCTCGCGTACAGGCCGCCGATGATCGCGCCCATCGAGGTGCCGGCGATGACGTCGACCGGGACGCGTTCGCGCTCGAGCACCTTCAGCACGCCGACGTGCGCCAGGCCGCGGGCGCCGCCGCCCGACAGCACGAGGCCCACGCGCGGGCGCTGGCCGGGCGGGGTGCCCGCGGGGCCGCCGACGGTGGCCGCGGCGGCCGCGGGGTCGGTCTGCGGTCGCGGCTGTGCGTGCGCCGTCGCGGCCAGTGCCGCGAGCGCGAGCACGGCGACGACGGCCATCGCGGTCGCGATCCCTCGGCGCGGGTTGGAGCGTGGCGGGAACGTACCGGGGGCGTCGCGCATGGGTGGGGGGCGAACGTCGGCGCGCATTATCTTCAGCGCCGAGCTCGCGGCCGCCGGCAATGAAAAAAGGGCCCGCCGGCTTTCGCCGCGGGCCCATCGTGGCCTGGAGAACGCTCAGGTCCTCACATGTCCATGTCCATGCCGCCCATGCCGCCCATGCCGGGACCCTTGGCCGGGGCCTCATCCTTCGGCGCCTCGGCGACCATCGCCTCGGTGGTCAGCATCAGGCCAGCGACCGACGCCGCGTTCTGCAGCGCGGTGCGGGTGACCTTGGTCGGGTCCAGGATGCCCATCTCGATCAGGTCGCCGTACTCGCCGGTCTGCGCGTTGTAGCCGAAGTTGCCCTTGCCCTCGAGCACCTTGTTGATCACGACGCTCGGCTCGTCGCCGGCGTTGGCGACGATCTCGCGCAGCGGCTGCTCGACGGCGCGCATCACGATCTTGATGCCGGCGTCCTGGTCGTGGTTGGCGCCCTTGAGCTTGTCGGCCAGCGCTTGGCGGGCGCGCAGCAGCGCGACGCCGCCGCCGGCGACGATGCCTTCCTCGACCGCGGCACGGGTGGCGTGCAGCGCGTCCTCGACGCGGGCCTTCTTCTCCTTCATCTCGACTTCGGTCGCGGCACCGACCTTGATCACCGCCACGCCGCCGGCGAGCTTGGCCACGCGCTCCTGCAGCTTCTCGCGGTCGTAGTCGCTCGTGGCTTCCTCGATCTGGACGCGGATCTGCTTGACGCGCGCCTCGATGTCGGCCGCCTTGCCGGCGCCGTCGATGATCGTCGTGTTCTCCTTGGCGATCTCGACGCGCTTGGCCTGGCCGAGGTCGGCGAGCTGCACCTTCTCGAGCGTCAGGCCGACTTCCTCGCTGATGACCTTGCCGCCGGTGAGGATCGCCATGTCCTCGAGCATCGCCTTGCGGCGGTCACCGAAGCCCGGGGCCTTGACGGCGCAGACCTTCAGGATGCCGCGGATCGTGTTGACGACCAGCGTGGCCAGCGCTTCGCCCTCGACTTCCTCGGCGACGATCAGCAGCGGCTTGCCGCTCTTGGCCACCTGCTCGAGCGTGGGCAGCAGGTCGCGGATGTTGCTGATCTTCTTGTCGTGCAGCAGGATGTACGGGTTCTCGAGGACGCAGACCTGCTTCTCGGCGTTGTTGATGAAGTAGGGCGAGAGATACCCGCGGTCGAACTGCATGCCCTCGACGACGTCGAGCTCGTTGTTCAGGCTCTTGCCGTCCTCGACGGTGATCACGCCTTCCTTGCCGACCTTGTCCATCGCGTCGGCGATGATCTTGCCGATCGACTCGTCGCTGTTGGCCGAGATCGAGCCGACCTGGCTGATCTCCTTGCTGGTGGTCGTCGGCTTGCTGATCTTCTTCAGCTCGTCGACCAGCGCCTCGACGGCCCTGTCGATGCCGCGCTTGAGGTCCATCGGGTTCATGCCCGCGGCGACGTACTTCATGCCCTCGCGCACGATGCTCTGCGCGAGCACGGTGGCGGTGGTGGTGCCGTCACCGGCGGCGTCGCTGGTCTTGGAGGCGACCTCCTTGACCATCTGCGCGCCCATGTTCATCAGCTTGTCCTTGAGCTCGATCTCCTTGGCGACCGAGACCCCGTCCTTGGTGACGGTGGGCGCGCCGAAGCTGCGCTCGAGCACCACGTTGCGGCCCTTCGGGCCCAGCGTGACCTTGACGGCGTTGGCCAGGATGTTCACGCCGTCGACCATGCGATGACGCGCGTCGGCGCCGAAAACAACGTCTTTAGCAGCCATGCTTCAACTCTCCATAACTCTAGATCCCGGCTGTCGCCGGTGGATTCTCTTGTCTGCGGCCGGCCCTGCGGGCCTCGACTTCGCTGCGCGAAGTCAGCCTTCGACGAAAGCGTTTCGCCGCCGGCGAATCACTTTTCGATCACGGCGAAGAGGTCCTCTTCGCGCATCACCAGCAGTTCTTCGCCTTCGACCTTGACGGTCTGGCCGCTGTACTTGCCGAACAGCACGCGGTCGCCGACCTTGATGTTCGGCGCGACGAAGTCGCCCTTGTCGTTGCGCTTGCCCGGGCCGACGGCCAGCACCTCGCCCTGGTCGGGCTTCTCGGCGGCGTTGTCGGGGATCACGATGCCCGACGCGGTCTTGGTTTCGTTCTCCAGGCGCTTGACGATCACGCGATCGTGCAACGGACGCAGTTTCATGACATCTCCTGACGAGAGTGGGTCTTCACCGAAACGGAACGGCGCATAGTGAGTGTGCGCTCATTCACACGCTTCCCATCGGCCGCGACGGCGCCGCGACCGCTAGCACTCGCATGCGGTGAGTGCTAACAGCGCGAGATTATAGGGACGACCTGCGGCGCTTCAAGGGCCGGGGCGCGCATGGCCCGAGCCGCCGGCCAAATGCCGAGCGCCCGTGACGGCTGTCACGTGGCGCGGCAACGGGCCGTCAACCCGGCGGCACGGCGGCCGATAAGCCGGTGTGATCCCCACCGCCCCGCCCCCGCCGATGCCTGCCGCGTCCTGCCCGAGCCGACCCGCGAATGCGTCCCGCCGGCGGCGCCGCCGCGGGTTCACGCTGATCGAGCTGCTGATCGGCATGGCGCTGCTCGCGATCGTGCTGGCCATCGCCGCGCCGAGCTTCGACGGCTGGCTGACCCGCGTGCGGCTCGACGGCCAGGCGCGTGCGCTGTCGAGCTCGCTGTCCTACGCCAAGAGCGAGGCGATCCGCCGCGGCGTGCGCGTGGCCGTGTGCCCGTCGCCCGATCCGCAGGCGGCCAGCCCGCAGTGCGGGGCCGACACGCCGTGGTCGTCGGGCTGGCTCGTCTTCGTCGACAACACCCACGTGGCCGGCAACGGCGCCGGCACCGTCGATGGCGACGACGAGATCCTGCGCATCGGCGACCCGATGCGTCGCACGACGACCACGGCCGCCGGCGCGATCGCGGCCTGGATCGCGTTCAGCCCCAATCAGCTCGCCACCGGCAGCGGCGGGGTCGCCAACGGCGCCATCGAGCTGTGCCAGGGCGGGCAGGCGCGGTCCGTCGCGGTGACGACCACCGGCCGCGTCAACGTCAACGTCGTGGCCGATGGCTGCTGAAAGGACCGTGCCCATGCAATCCATGGCACCCCAGGCGCGTGCCGCCGCGCGCCGTCGTGCGCGCGGCTTCACGCTGCTCGAAACGCTGGTGGCCATCCTCGTGATGTCGCTCGGCCTGCTGAGCATGGTCGGGCTGAAGCTCGCCAGCCTGAAGCTCAACGCCAACGCCAACGCGCGCGCCAGCGCCGCGATCCACGCCGCCGACATGCTCGACCGCCTGCGCGCCAACCCGGTGCGCGCGCTGGCCGGCCAGTACAACCTGGCCATCGCCGAGGCCGCGCCGGCCGGTGCGGGCATCGTCGAGCAGGACCTGACGCAGTGGCGCCAGCGGCTGGCGGCGCACTTCGCCGACGGCACCGGCAGCGTGGCCGTCAACAACGCCGGCGAGGCCACGATCGTGGTGCGCTGGACCGAGCGCGACGACGCCGCCGACGGCGGCCGCACCGTCGCCTTCACCTTCAATTCCAGGCTGTGACGATGCGCGCGCCCCACCTCCGCGGCCGGCAGCGCGGCCTGTCGCCGGTCGAACTGATGATCGGCCTCGTGCTCGGTCTGGTGCTGGTGGCCGGCCTCGGGCACCTGCTGGCCGGCTCGCGCCAGGGCAGCCGCGTCGAGCAGAACGTGCAGCAGATGCAGGAGACGGGCCGCTTCGCGGTCGACATCGTCGGCCGCGAGCTGCGCAAGGCGGGCTTCCGCTTCGACCGCGCGCTGGCACCCGAGCTGGTGTTCCCGGCCGCCGCGCCGTTCACGGCCGCGGGGGCGGTGATCGTCGGCGACGCCACCAGCGTCACGCTGCGCTACCAGAGCGGTGGCGACAACTGGACGCGCACCTGCCTCGGCGACGACGTGCCGGCCGGCCGCATCGTCGAGCAGACGCTGGCGGTGGCCGGCGGCCAGCTGACGTGCCGCGCGCGCACCTTCGGCGCCGGCGCGATCGACGCCACGCAGCCCCTGCTCGACAACATCGAGGACGTCGACATCACCTACGGCGTCGACAACGACGCCGACGGCTTCGCCGACACCTACCTCGCCGCGGGCGCCGTCGCCAACTGGGGCAACGTCGTCAGCGTCAACGTGCAGCTGCGCACCGTGTCGGCGGAGGACTTCGTCGCCGACAACCCGCAGCCCTTCGTCGGCTTCGACAACGCCGTCGTCACCCCCGAAGACCTGCGTCTGCGCCGCACCTACGCCACCGTCGTCGCCCTGCGCAACCGCCTGCCATGAAGCCCAGCCCATCGATCCATCGGCGGCGCGAGCGCGGCGTCACGCTCGTCGTCGTCATGCTGCTGCTGCTCGCGGCGACGCTGATCGCGCTCGCGTCGTTCCGCCTGTCCACCCTCGAGGAGCGCATGGCCGGCAACGCGCGCGATCGACAGGTCGCGTTCCAGGCCGCCGAGGCGGCGCTGCGGGACGCCGAATCGGTGCTGCGCGACAACGTCGGCGGTCAGTTCGTGCCGCTGCGCCCGATCGCGTTCACCCCCGAATGCACCGGCGGCCTGTGCCGTTCGAGCCCCGACAACCCCCGCTGGTCGACGCTGACCGAAGCGGAGTGGACCGGAGCGATGACGTGGGCCTATGGTACCGCCACCGGCGCCGCGGCCCTGGCCGACGTCGCCGAGCAGCCCCGCTTCGTCATCGAGTACCAGGGCACGACGCAGCCGATCGAGGCCGGCAAGCCCTGCGTGGCGATGTTCCTCGTCACCGCGCGCGCCAGCGGCGCGAACCCGACGACCCGCGTGGTGCTGCAGTCGGTCTACCGTCTGCGAGCAGGAGAGTGTTATGCCGCCGTCTGATGTCACCGCCCGTTCCCGCATCGCGCGCGGCGCGGCCGCCGCCGCGGCCGCGGCAGCGCTCGGCAGCATCGTGATGCTGGCCGGCGCCGCCGCGCCTTTCGTCCCCGACAGCCAGCCCATCGGCTGGGTCACCCGCCCGGCGCTGAGCAGCTACAACCTGGCCAGCGGCGAGGAGGCGATCTTCCGCGCCGACTTCCGCGCCGGCGAGTGGTCGGGCAGCCTGCGCGCGAGCGACATCGACGAGTACGGGTACATCGGCGGCGGCTCGCCGTGGGCGGTGCCCGACGCCGGCGTGCAGCTCGACGTCGCCAACTTCGACACCGGCCGCCGCATCGTCACCCGCCACGCCACCACCGGCGCGGGCGTGCCGTTCCGCTGGGCTTCGCTCGCCGCCGCTCAGCAGAGCGCGCTCGGCGACGCCACGAAGGGCCCGAAGATTCTCAACTTCGTGCGCGGCGACCGCAGCCACGAGGACCCGAACGGCGACAAGTTCCGCAAGCGGATGTCGGTGCTCGGCGACATCCAGCACTCGACGCTGCTGCACTGGCGCCACGGCGGCGGCCAGCGGCGGCTCTACGTCGGCGCCAACGACGGCATGCTGCACGTGTTCGACGCCACCACCGGCGCCGAGGTGTTCGCCTACGTGCCGTCGATGCTGATCCCGAAGCTGCCGCAACTCGCGGCCCGGCCCTACGTGCCGAGGCTCTTCGTCGACGGGCCGCTGTCGATCGCCGACGTCGCGCTCGCCGGCGGCACCAGGACGCTGCTCGTCGGCGGGCTCGGCGGCGGCGGGCGGGGCCTGTTCATGCTCGACATGACCAACCCCGACGCCGCCGACGAGGCCGCCGCGGCGGCGAAGGTCAAGTGGGAGATCACGCCCGCGAGCACCGGCTTCGCGAATCTCGGCTTCACCTACGCGATGCCGCGGCTCGGTCGTCTGAACCACGGCGTGGCGGCCGTGATCGTCGGCAACGGGTACCTCTCCACGAGCCCCGGCGACGGCAAGGCATCGCTGTTCGTGATCGATGCCGACACCGGGGCGCTGATCCGCGAGATCCCGACCGGCGCCGGCAGCGCGGCGAGCCCGAACGGCCTGTCGAGCCCGACGCTCGTCGACACCAACAACGACGGCAAGGTCGACTTCGCCTACGCCGGCGACCTCGACGGCACGCTGTGGAAGTTCGACCTGCGCGCCGCCGACCCCGCCGGCTACACCGCCACGGCGCTGTTCACGACGTCGCCGGCGCAGGCGATCACGGTGGCCCCGGTCGTGCACCCGCACCCGCTCGGCGGCCACATGGTGCTGTTCGGCACCGGGCGCACGCTGGCACCGGCCGATGCCACCGACACCGCGACGTTCGCCGCCTACGGCATCTGGGACGGGGCGCCGGCCGGCAACACGGCCCTGCTCGCCCAGACGCTGACCGAGACAAACTTCGGCACCGCCAAGCTGCGCTACGCGTCGGCCAACGTGCCGGACTGGGGGGCCGGCGGCCACCGCGGCTGGCGCGTCGCGCTGCCGGCCGGCGAGCGCGTCGTCGGCGAGGCGCCGTTCCTCAACGACAACCGCTACTACTTCATGAGCGCCAACCCGACGAAGGCGGCGGCCTCCGAGACCCAGCCGCCCGGCGAGGCGTGGCTGCAGGAGCTCGACTACCTGACCGGCGGCAACGTGCCGGCGTCGATCTTCGACGTCAACGGCGACGACGAGATCGACGACAAGGACAAGGTCGACGGCCAGGTCATCATCGGCCGCTGGCTCGGCGCCGGCCTGCACTCGCAGCCGGTGCTGGTCGACCTGAAGAAGCGCAGCACGACGCTGTTCAACCAGCAGTCCGGCCTCGAGATCGACCTGCCCAGCGGCGGCGAGGGCGATCCGGGCGTCTCGGGCGGGCACTTCGACGTCGACCTCTACGACCGCCGCGACGGCACGTACAAGAACCGCCGTCACGTCCACGAGTACGACGACAAGTACGACGTCACCGGCGTCAACTTCCTGAACGCCAGCGACGCGACGTTCAACCTCAGCAACGCGATCACGAACACCACGACGCCGTTCAAGGTGCTCGTGCTGAACCAGTACCTGAACCCGGCATCGCAGCTCTCGGTCGGCGGCCAGCCCTTCGTCAACGTCAAGGCGTATCGCGACCTGGTCACCGCCGCCACTGCGGCACAGGTGCTCGACCGGCTGCCCAACTACACCCGCGCCAACGTCGGCACGCTCACGTTCCGCCTGCCGCTGGACGCCTTCAAGAGCAAGGACTGGTGGGGCAACGGCGACGTGCGCGCCGGCCTGATCCCGACGCAGACCGGCTGCGTCAACAAGATCAACACCAGCGGCGTGAACACCCGCCCGGGCCCCAACGGCGAGCGGTACAACGGCGCGCTGACGATCCAGCTGATCCGCGCCGACACCGCGGCGAACGATCTCGAACTGAATTTCGCCGGCGGGGGGCCCGCCTACGGATGGCGCGTGAAGGCCTCGAGCGCGAGCAAGATCCTCGCCGAATACACCCTGTTCTGGCACCACGACAACGGCAAGTGCTACGGCGACGCCGGCTGGGTGAAGGATCCGCCGCAGGACTTCGGCCCGCCGGGCAAGAAGGCGACTCCCGCCGCCGGCTCGGCCGACCCCAAGGACGGCAGCTTCGGCGGCGCGCCGCCGCCGCCCGGGGTGACGGCCACCGGCGTCACGTCGTCGATCGTCGGCAACGTGACGACGTACATCGTGACGTACTCCGACGGCACGACGGCGAAGACGGAGATCATCGACAACGGCGACGGCACCGAGACGGTGCGGGTGACCGACCGCGACGGCAACGTCGAGGAGACCACGCGCAGCGTGGGCAGCACGACGATCCGCGGCGCCGAGGAGATCCTCGCCGGGTCGCGGCGCATCAACTGGCGCGAGGTGACCCGGCCATGAAAACGTCATTGCGGATCGCCGCCGGGCGCGGCTTCACGCTGATCGAGGCGATGATCGTGGTGGCGATCGTCGCCATCCTGGTCGCCGTCGCGTACCCGGCCTACGTCGACCAGATGCGCAAGAGCCGGCGCGCCGACGCGCAGGCGGTGCTGATGGAGGCCGCGCAGTTCATGGAGCGCTTCCACACCGAGAACTTCCGCTACGACCGCAACGTGGCTGGCGTGGCGGTGGCGCTGCCCGCGGCGCTGGCGCAGGCGCCGAAGGACGGCGCGACGAAGTACTACGACGTCTCGCTGCAGGCGGTGGCGGCACAGACCTACACGCTGCGTGCGGTGCCCAAGGGCGCCCAGGCGACCGACCCGTGCGGGACGCTGCGGCTGGACAACCTGGGACGCAAGACCGGAGGGCAGGATGGCTGCTGGCGCCGCTGACAACGATCGTGACCGTCCGCTGCGGCTGCGTGCCCGCTGCGGCTGCACCGCGCCGGCGCTGCCGGCCGCCGGCGGCATCGGCCGTCGGGGGCTGCTGTTCGGTGCGCCGGCGCTGGCAGCGCTGTGGGCGGCACGCCCTGCCGGCGCGGCCGAACCGCCGCTGCCCTGGCGGGCGCTGATGGCCCCCGGGTGGGCGCCGGCGTCGTACTTCCGCAGCCTGCCGGCAGCCGAGGTCGGCGCGCTCGACGACGACGACCCCCGCGCCCGCGCGCTGCTCGCCCAGCTCCACGCGCTGGCCCGCCGCGCGCCGCCCGATCGGTCGCTCGACGGACGGGCAGTGCGCCTAGTCGGCTTCGCACAGAAGCTCGCGGGGGCGCCGGGGCGCGTCGAGCGCTGCCGCTTCGTGCCCTACCTGGGCGGCTGCATCCACCGTCCGCCGCCGCCGGCCAACCAGGCCGTGGTGGTCGACCTGGCCGAGGCAGTGCCGGAGTCGATGCTGCCGTACCGCCTGTGGCTGGCCGGGCGGCTGGAGGTGGCCGCCACCGACACCGCGCTGGGCGCCAGCGCGTACCGCATGCGCAGTGGGCGGCTGAGCGCGTTCGACGAGAACGCCGACCGGGCCTTCGCGCTGCCGTACTTGGTGCTCTGAGCCTAGATCCGGCAGTGGGGCGCGCCCGAGGGCGGCTCGATCGGGTGCGCAGCGTCGTCACCCATCAGGTGACCATCCGCGTGGGGGGAAACTTCAGATGCGAAAGGCTCTTGCATGCGGAATCGAGCGGCCGACTGCCGGATCTAGGCTGCGCCGGCCCGGGCGCGGCGCCCGACTGCCGGATCTGAGGTCAGTGGCGGCGATCCGGGCCTTCGGCGTCGCCGTCCGGCAGCGGCGGCTCGGGCACGCGATAGCCTTCGCTGGCCCACGCGCCGAGGTCGATCTGGCGGCAGCGCTCGCTGCAGAACGGCCGCCAGGGGTTCGCCGCGTCGTACACCGCGAGGCCGCCGCAGGTCGGGCAGCGCACCTGGCGCCGCTTGGGCGGCGGCTCGGGGGGCGTCGTCATCGCCGGCTGCGGCTGCTCGCTTTCGTCGCGCCGCTCACGCGCACAGCGTGAGGTCGAAGCTGCAGTCAGCGGCCACCGGCTTCAACCGCCCCTCGGCGTCGGCGTTCATCAGCCGCACCGATACCATCAGCCGGTGGCCGCTGATCTCGGGGATCAGCGCCGCGTCGTCGACGCGCACGCGCAGCAGCTGGTACGTCTTGCCTTGCGGCAGGCTCTGCTGGAACTGGCCTGCCGGCGCGACGACGCGGTGCGGCACGCCGGCGTCGCGCAGCAGGCCGAGCAGCAGGTGCAGCGCCCCGGCCAGCGGGTTCAGCGTCTCGATCCAGCGCAGCAGGTCGGCGCGCCGGCGCTCGGGCGGGTGCTGCTGCCACGCGTAGTAGGCCGGCAGGTCGAACTCGCAGGTGCCGCCGGGGATGCCGATGCGGCTGCGCACGCTCATCAGCCACTCGTTGGTCGTCAGCGCCTGGCCTGCTTTGCCGGGCACTTCGTTCAGCCGCTCGTGCGCGGCGTGGATGCGGCCGATGACGTCGTCGAGCGCGCGCTCGGAGATCGCCGGGTTGCCGCGGTAGGCGGCGAGCTGGGTGCGGTGGCGCTCGAGCTCCTTCAGCAGGTCGGACTTGAGGTCGGCGCGCGCGGCGACGTCCATGATCTCGAAGATCGTGACCAGCGCGAAGTGGTGGTCCAGCGCCGTCTCGCGCGGCACGAGCTGGCCGAGGCGGTCGAACAGGTGCTCGAGCCGCAGCATCGTGCGGATGCCTTCGTTGAACGGGTATTCGTAGAGAACCGCCACCGCCTGCCGACCCCGGGGCGCCGACGCGCCCCGCGCGCCGATTGTTTCACAGCGCGGCTGACGTCCAGCGCGCCCACAGGGCGTCGACCTCGGCGTGCAGCGCGTCGAGCGTGAGCCCGTCGTTGAAGACGACGGCATCGGCCACGGCGCGCCGGCGCTCGCGCGTGGCCTGCTGCGCGATCACGCGCCGCGCGGCGTCCGCGCTCCAGCCCGGCCGGCGCGCGACGCGCTCGACCTGTGTGGCCTCGGTGCAGTCGACGACGAGCACGCGCCGCACGCGCGCGCGCCAGCGTGCCGACTCGGCGAGCAGCGGCACGTCGAACACGATCGCACGCGTGCCGGCCGCGGCCGCCTGCCGCTCGGCCTCGGCGCCGATCAGCGGGTGCAGGATGGCTTCGAGCCGGCGCCGCACGGCCGGGTCGCCGAAGGCCAGGGCGCGCATGTGGTCGCGGTCGAGCGCGCCGCGGGCGTCGATCGCCGCGTCGCCGAACGCTTCGCGCAGCGCCGGGATCGCGGCCCCGCCGGGCGCGCTCAGCGCGCGGGCGATGGCGTCGGTGTCCACGACCGCGGCGCCGAGCGCGGCCAGGCGGGCGGCGACGGTGCTCTTGCCGCTGCCGATGCCGCCGGTGAGACCGACCGTGAGACCGGCGGCATGACCGATCATGGGGCCGGCCGTCGGGGCTGCGGCGTCCATCGGCGCGGCCGGCGACCGGCGCCCGTCAGGCCCAGCCGATCCAGCCGAGCACGGTGTCGGCGCCGGCGAGCATCACGACCAGCCCGGCGCCGGCCAGGAACGGGCCGAACGGCACGTAGCGGCCTTCGCGCAGCGAGGAGGCGAGCTTCATCCCGATGCCGACGACGGCGCCGATCACCGAGGCCATCAGCAGGATCGGCACGATCATCTGCCAGCCGAGCCAGGCGCCGAGCGCGGCGAGCAGCTTGAAGTCGCCGTAGCCCATGCCCTCCTTGCCCGTGGTCAGCTTGAACAGCCAGTACACCGACCACAGCGAGAGGTAGCCCGCCGCCGCGCCCCACAGCGCGTCGGCGAGCGGCAGCGTCCAGCCCAGCGCCGCGGCGACGAGGCCGGCCCACAGCAGCGGCAGCGTCAGCGCGTCGGGCAGCACGGTGGTGTCCCAGTCGATCGCCGCCAGCGCGACCAGCACGGCGACCGCGCCGCACCACAGCAGCGCCACCGGCTCGGCGCCGAAGCGCCAGCCCACCGCGGCGAACAGCGCGCCGGTCAGCAGCTCGACGAACGGGTAGCGCGCCGGGATGCGCTCGTGGCACGACGCGCAGCGCCCCTTCAGCCGCAGCCAGCCGAGCAGCGGGATGTTGTCGTGCCACGCGATCGCCGCCCCGCACGACGGGCAGCGCGAGCGCGGCGCGGCGATCGACAGGCGCGGCAGCGCGTCGAGCGCGGTCGTGAGCGCCTTCGCGGCGCGGCCGAACTCGGCCGGCTCGGCAGCGTTGGCGCGCCCGCCGGCGAACACGCGCCGCCACGACTCGGCGTCGGCGAGCTGGTGCGCGACCTCGCCCCACCACTGCCGCTCGAGGATCAGCGGCAGCCGGTGGACGACGACGTTCAAGAAGCTGCCGATGACGAGGCCGAGCACCGCCAGCGTGGCGGGGTGCAGCAGCAGCTCGAGCGGCATGGCGGCGGGCGGCAGGGCGGGTGGCGGCGGTTCAGACCACCGAGCCGAGCTTGAAGATCGGCAGGTACATCGAGACCACGATGCCGCCGATCAGCACGCCGAGCACGACGATGATGAACGGCTCCATCAGGCTCGACAGGCCCTTGACCATCTCGTCGACCTCCTCCTCGTAGAACTCGGCCGCCTTGCCCAGCATGTGGTCCAGCGAGCCCGACTCCTCGCCGATCGAGGCCATCTGCAGCACCATGCTCGGGAACACGCCGGTGGCCTGCATCGACGTCGTCAGCGACGAGCCGGTGGCCACGTCCTTCTGGATCTTGTCCGTCGCATCGAGGAACACGGCGTTGCCCGCCGCGCCGCCCACCGAGTCGAGCGCCTCGACCAGCGGCACGCCGGCGGCGAACATCGTCGACAGCGTGCGCGTCCAGCGCGCGATCACCGACTTGTAGATCAGGTCGCCGAACACCGGGATGCGCAGCAGCAGCCGGTCCATGAACTTCTGCATCTTCTCGCTGCGCTTCCAGCTCTGCAGGAAGAAGTAGGTGCCGCCGATCAGCACGCCGAAGATGATGTACCAGTAGGCGACGAAGAACTCGCTCATCGCGATGACGGCCAGCGTCGGCGCCGGCAGGTCGGCGCCGAACG
>CALIDR010000181.1 GCA_938022295.1 uncultured Burkholderiaceae bacterium | reverse complement strand
GCGGGTCGCCGGCGGCGATGTAGGGCGGATTCGACAGCGCCAGGTCGACCGCCGGCGGCGGGAGCGCCGCCCACCAGTCGCTCTCGATCCACTGCACCGGCAGCGCGAGCCGCTCGCAGTTGGCGCGCGCCACGGCCCGCGCCGCGGCGCTGCGGTCGATCGCGCGCACGCGCGCGCGCGGGCAGCCGTGCGCGACGGCGAGCGCGATCGCGCCGCTGCCGGTGCCGAGGTCGACGACTTCGGGCGCGGCGCGGTCGGCGAGTTCGCCGCCCAGCAGCTCGAGCGCCCAGTCGACGAGCACCTCGGTGTCGGGGCGGGGGTCGAGCACGTCGGGCGTGACGTGCAGCGTCAGGCCGTGGAACTCGCGCGTGCCGGTCAGGTAGGCGAGCGGCACGTCGTCGGCGCGGCGGCGCAGGTCGGCCGCGATCGCGGCGGCGCGGGCGGCGTCGATCGGCTCGTCGCCGTGCGCGAGCACCCAGGCGCGCGGCCGCGCGAGGTGGTGCGCGATCAGCAGCTGGGCGTCGAGCCGCGCCACGCCGAGCGCGCGCGCCGCGGCGAGCAGGTCGTCGACGGTGACGGCGCAGGCGGGCACCGGCGGCACTTCACGCGGCCGCCGCGGCGGCCCCGCTCTCGAGCGCGGCGAGCTGCTCGGCCGCGCGCGCGGCCTGCAGCGCGGCGACGAGGTCGTCGAGGTCGCCGTCCATCACCGCGCCGAGCTTGTGCAGCGTCAGGTTGATGCGGTGGTCGGTGACGCGGCCCTGCGGGAAGTTGTAGGTGCGGATGCGGTCGCTGCGGTCGCCGCTGCCGACCAGGCTGCGACGCGTGGCGGCTTCCTTCGCCTCGCGCTCGGCGCGCTCGCGCAGCCGCGCGGCGAGCACCGCCATCGCCTTGGCCTTGTTGCGGTGCTGGCTGCGGTCGTCCTGGCACTCGGCGACGATGCCGGTGGGCAAGTGGGTGATGCGGATCGCGCTGTCGGTCTTGTTGACGTGCTGGCCGCCGGCGCCGCTGGCGCGGAAGGTGTCGATGCGCAGGTCGGCCGGGTCGAGCCGCACCCCCTCGGCCTCGTCGGGCTCGGGCAGCACCGCCACCGTGCAGGCGCTGGTGTGGATGCGGCCCTGGCTTTCGGTGGCGGGCACGCGCTGCACGCGGTGGCCGCCGGACTCGAAGCGCAGCTTGCCGTAGGCGCCGTCGCCCTCGACGCGCAGCACGAGCTCCTTGTAGCCGCCGAGCTCCGAGGGGCTCTCGCTCAGCACCTCGGTGCGCCAGCCCTGGCGCTCGCACCAGCGCAGGTACATGCGCGCGAGGTCGCCCGCGAACAGCGCCGACTCGTCGCCGCCGGTGCCGGCGCGGATCTCGACGAAGGCGTTGCGCGCGTCGTCGGGGTCCTTCGGGATCAGCGCCGCCTGCAGTTCGGCGTCCAGCCGCGCCAGGTCGGCTTCGGCGGCGGCGACCTCGTCGCGCGCCAGCGCCGCCAGCTCGGCGTCGGCGGCCGACGTCGCGAGCAGTTCGCGCGCACCGGCGAGGTCGCGCTCGCGCTGCCGGTAGGCGCGGTAGCGCGCGACGACGTCGGCCACTTCGGCCTGCTCGCGGCGAAGCCGCCGCCAGCGTGCGTGGTCGGCGACGACCGCCGGGTCGGCGAGCGCGGCGTCGAGCTCCGCGCGGCGCATCGCGAGGCGCTCGATCTGATGGCGGACGCTGTCGTTCATCGGGGGGAAACCGGCCGCGCCGCACGGGCGCACCGCCGGCCGGCGGGGGGAAGGTGGGGTGGGCGCTAGCGGCCGCCGGCGTCAGCGCCGCGGCCGTGGTGGCGCAGGAACAGGCGCGACACCGTCTCGGCCACCTGCTCGCGCTGCTCGCCGTCGGCGGCGTGCAGCTCGGCGTAGGCGCCGTGCAGCAGCTTGTGCGTCAGGCCGTGGGCGAGCGCATCGAGCACCGCCTCGACGCTCTCGCCGCGCGCCAGCAGCCGCCGCGCGCGGGCGAGCTCGATCTCGCGCCAGTCGTCGGCCTGGCGGTTGATCGCCTGGATCAGCGGCACGCTGGCGCGCTGGTCGAGCCAGTGGGCGAAGCTCTGCACGCCGGCGTCGATGATTGCCTCGGCCTGCTCGACGGCGGCCTGGCGGCGCTCGCCGGCGGTCTGCACGAGCGACGACAGGTCGTCGACGGTGTAGAGGTAGACGTCGTCCAGCCGCGCCACCTCGGGCTCGATGTCGCGCGGCACCGCGAGGTCGACCATGAACATCGGACGGTGGCGGCGCGCCTTCAGCGCCCGCTCGACGGCACCCAGGCCGATGATCGGCAGCGTGCTCGCCGTGCACGAGACGACGGCGTCGAACTCGTGCAGCCGCTGCGGCAGGTCCGCCAGGCGCAGCGCCTGGGCGCCGAAGCGGCTCGCGAGCTTCTCCCCGCGCTCGAGCGTGCGGTTGGCCACCGCCATCGCCTTCGGCTCGCGCGCCGCAAAGTGAGTGGCCACCAGCTCGATCATCTCGCCGGCGCCGACGAACAGCACCTTGATCTCGCGCAGGTCCTCGAACAGCTGCGCCGCCAACCGCACCGCGGCGGCGGCCATGCTGATCGAGTGGGCGCCGATCTCGGTCGACGTGCGCACTTCCTTGGCCACCGAGAACGAGCGCTGGAACAGCTGGTGCAGCGTCGTGCCGAGCGTGCCGGCCTCGTCGGCGCCGCGCACGGCCTGCTTCATCTGGCCGAGGATCTGCGGCTCGCCGAGCACCATCGAGTCGAGCCCGGCGGCGACGCGGAACGCGTGGCGCGCCGCGGCGCGGTGGTCGTCCATCACGTAGGTGTGCGCCTGCAGGTGCGACGCCGGCACGCCCCCCTGCTCGGCGAGCCAGCCGAGCGCGGGCGAGACGAGCTCGCGCACCGCCTCCGGCCGCGCGGCGACGTAGAGCTCGGTGCGGTTGCACGTCGATACCAGCGCCGCCTCGGGCATCGCACGCTGCAGCCGATCGCGGAAGCCCCGCAGCGCCAGCGGCAGCTGCTCGGGCGCGAACGCGAAACGGCCGCGCAGGTCCAGCGGCGCGGTCGTGTGGTTCAGGCCCAGCGCGAAGACGCTCATCGGCGAATTGTAGGATTCGGCACGATCGGCCCGTCAGGCAAAACCCGAGGCCAGCGCGATGGTGCCCGAGCGCCGCGCGCGCTTCTTGATCGACATCAACCTGCGCACGGTGGGCCCGCTCGACGCCCTGTGGCACCTGCTGAACTTCGTCGCCCCGGCCGTCTTCGTCGGCGCGACGGGCGCGGCGCTGGCGAAGCTGCTGTGGCGGCGCGAGCTGGCCGGCGCCGGCTGGCTGCGGCTGGCGGCGTGGGGCAGCGTTGCCGGCACGCTGGCGCTGGTCGCCGGGCTCGTCGGCTTCGGACGCGACGGGCGGATGGCGACCTACGGCGCGATGGTCGGCGCGGTCGCCCTCGCGCTGTGGTGGGCCGGCTTCGTGCGGCGGCGCTGAGCCTACCCGGCGACGACGCCGCGCTGGCGCAGGAATTCGTCGACGAGGCGCAGGCGCACCAGCGGGTCGGGCAGCGCCATCAGCTTCTGCTTGGCTGCCAGCGAGATCGGCAGCAGTTCGCACCAGCGGTTGGCGACCCAGCCGGCGTCGTCGAGCCGGTGCGGCTCGGCGAACGGGAACGCGCGCTGCGCGGTCAGCGTGCTGATCGCGTCGCCGAGCGCCTTCGCCGTCCCGGCGAGCTCGGGCGGCGGCAGCGTCGGTTCGTCGTCGGGCAGCCAGTGCACGTGTGCGCGCCACAGGCCGTCGGGCTGCTGTCGCGGCGCGGCGCCGAGCGCGAAGCGCCGCGTGCCGATGCAGCGCACCTGCAGGATGCCGGCCTGCGCGGCGTCGACCTCGTCGATGCGCGCGACGACGCCTTCGGGCTCGAGCTGCACCGCGTCGCCGGCGGCGCGCACCTCGCCGCCCTGGCGCAGGCAGACGACGCCGAAGCCGCTGCCCTCGCGCAGGCAGCGGCTGACGAGGTCGAGGTAGCGCGCCTCGAACACCTTCAGGTTCAGCAGCCCGCCCGGGAACAGCACCGTGCGCAGCGGGAACAGCGGCAGGTCGACCGCGGCGTCGGCGCTCACGACGTCGTGACCCCGAGCTCGCGGTGGCGCACCAGCACGCGGCGCTCGCCGCCGAGCCGGCGCGCGAGCATCTCGGCGAAGTAGACCGAGCGGTGCTGGCCGCCGGTGCAGCCGATGGCCACCGTGACATAGCTGCGCTGGTCCGACTCGAACGCCGGCAGCCAGCGGCGCAGGAACGTCTCGATGTCCTGCAGCATGCGCACCGCCTCGGGCTGCGACTCGATGTAGTCGGCCACCGCGTCGTGGCGGCCGTCGAGCGCGCGCAGCTCGCGGATGTAGAACGGGTTGGGCACCATGCGCACGTCGAACACGTAGTCGGCGTCGCGGGGCACGCCGTGCTTGAACGCGAACGACTCGAGGACGAGCGTCAGGCCGTGCGGCGCGACGCCGAGCAGGTCGCGCACCCACGCGCCGAGCAGCGCCGGGCGCAGGTCGCTGGTGTCGATCACGGTCGACGTCTCGCGCAGGTCGGCGAGCAGCTCGCGCTCGAGCTTGATCGCCTCGACGAGCGCGCGCTGCTGGTCCGGGCCCGGCTTGGCCAGCGGGTGCGGGCGGCGCGTCTCGGAGAAGCGGCGCACGAGGGCGTCGGTGTCGGCGTCGAGGAAGAGCGACCGGATCGCCACCCCTTCGTCGCGCAGCTGCCCGAGCAGCGGCAGCAGGTGCGGCAGCGAGCCGCTGGTGCGCACGTCGACCGCGATCGCGACCCGCGCGATGCCGTGTACGGCCTCGACGCGCAGGAACTCGCGCAGCAGCTCGGGCGGCAGGTTGTCGACGCAGAAGAAGCCGGCGTCCTCCAGCGCGTGCAGCGCGACCGACTTGCCCGAACCCGAGATGCCGGTGACGAGCACGACTTCGCGCGGCGCGGCACCGGACGCGGCGGGCGGCGGTGCGGAGGCGGCCGCGGCGTCCATCCGCTTCAGGTGCGGGCGCGGCGCGCGCGCGGCGGCTCGGCCGCCGCACCGGCCTGCGCGAGCATCGCCTGCGCGTGCGCGGCGCGCGTGTTCAGGTGCTCGCCGCCGAGCATGCGCGCGATCTCGGCCACGCGCGCCTCGCCGGCCACCGGCTGCACCGTGCTCGACGCCCGCCCCTCGCGCAGCGCCTTGGCGACGACGAGGTGCTGGTCGCCGCAGGCGGCCACCTGGGCCAGGTGGGTGACGGCGAGCACCTGCCGCTCGCCGCCGAGCTGCTTCATCAGCCGGCCGACGGTGTCGGCGACGGCGCCGCCGATGCCGGCGTCGATCTCGTCGAAGATCAGCGTCGCCGGCCCGGCGCCGTCGCCGCCGCGGCGGCACGTCGTGACCGCGACGGCGAGCGCGAGCCGCGACAGCTCGCCGCCGGAGGCCACCTTGGCCAGCGGCCGCGGCGTGCTGCCGGCGTGGCCGGCCACGCGCAGCTCGACGCTCTCCAGGCCGAAGCTCTGCGGCGCGTCGTGCGCCAGCAGCGCGACGTCGAACCGCCCGCCGGCCATGCCCAGGCCCTGCATCGCCTGCGTGACGGCCTCGGCCAGCCGCGGCGCGGCGGCCCGGCGCGCGGCGCTGGCGCGTTCGGCCTCGGCGCGCCACGCGCGCTCGGCCTGCGCGACCGCGGCTTCGAGCGCGTCGAGGTCGGCCGCGGCGTCGAGCGCGGCGAGTTCGGCGCGCCACTGCGCCAGCAGCGACGGCAACTCGGCCGGCGGCTGGCGGAACCGCCGCGCGAGCGCGAGCCAGGCCGCGAGCCGGCCGTCGAGCTCGGCCAGCCGCTGCGGATCGAGCTCGGTGCGGCCGAGGTAGCCGGCCAGCGTGTGGGCGGCGTCGCGCAGCTGCGCCTGCGCGTCGCGCAGGACGTCGATCACCGGTGCCAGCCGGGCGTCGTAGGCGGCCACCGCGTGCAGCGCGTCGATCGCGCGCTGGGCCAGCGCCTGCGCGCCGGGCGCGTCGTCGCCGCCGTCGACGGCGGTCTGCGCGGCCGCGGCGGCGTCGAGCAGCGCCTGCGCGTGGGCGAGGCGCTGGTGCTCGGCGTTCAGCTGCTCCCACTCGCCCGCGCCTGGCGCGAGCCGCTCGACCTCGCCGATCTGCCACGCCAGCCGCTCGCGCTCGCGCGCGGCCTGGCCGGCGTCGCACCTGGCGCGCTCGAGCGCGTCGGTGGCCGCTTTCCACTCGGCATGGCGCGCCGCGAGCGCGGCGGTGTCGACGCCGGCCTGGGCGTCGAGCAGCGCGCGCACCGCCGCCGGCCGCGTCAGGCTCTGCCACGCGTGCTGGCCGTGGATCTCGACCAGGTGGTCGGCCGCCTCGCGCAGCTGGGCGACCGTGGCCGGGCTGCCGTTGACCCACGCCCGGCTCTTGCCCTGGCCGTCGATCACCCGGCGCAGCAGCAGCGTGTCGTCGGCCGCGAAGCCCGCTTCGTCGAGCCAGCCGGCGAGGCTCGGCGGGGGGTCGAACTCGGCGACCACCTCGGTGCGCGGCGCGCCCTCGCGCACGACGCCGGCGTCGCCGCGCCCGCCGAGTGCGAGCTGCAGCGCGTCGACGAGGATCGACTTGCCGGCGCCCGTCTCGCCGGTCAGCACCGTGAAGCCGGGCCCGAACTCGAGGTCGAGCGCCTCGACGATCACGAAGTCGCGCAGGGTCAGGCGGCGCAGCATGGCCGTCGCCTCACTCGTACCAGCGCAGCTTGCGCCGCAGCGTGCCGTAGTAGCTCCAGCCGCGCGGGTGCAGGAAGCGCACCTTGTGCGCCGACCGGCGCACCCGAACCTGGTCGCCGTGAAGCAGGCTGGCCAGGCGGTGCATGTCGAAGTTGACCGACGCGTCGCGGCCCGCGGCGATCTCGATGCCGACCTCGCCGTGGTCGGGCAGCACGATCGGGCGGTTGGTCAGCGTGTGCGACGCGATCGGCACCATCACCCAGCCGCCGATCGCGGGGTGGACGATCGGGCCGCCGGCCGACAGCGCATAGGCGGTGCTGCCGGTGGGCGTGGCCACGATCAGGCCGTCGGCGCGCAGGGTGGCCATCAGCTCGTCGCCCACCGTCACCCGCAGCTCGACCATGCCCGCGGTGGCGCCGCGGTTGACGACGACTTCGTTGAGCGCGTACTCGGCGAAGATGGTCGCGCCGTCGCGCCACACGCCGCCCTCGATCATCGAGCGGTGCTCTTCCTCGTAGTCGCCGGCCACCATCGCGCCGAGCGCCTCGCGGAACTGGCCCACCGGCAGGTCGGTGATGAAGCCGAGCCGCCCCTGGTTGATGCCCACCAGCGGCACGTGGTGGCGCGCCAGCTCGCGCGCGATGCCGAGCATCGTGCCGTCGCCGCCGACGACGATCGCGAGGTCGCAGTGGCGGCCGAGCTCGTCGGCCTCGAACGCGGTGTAGTCCGCCAGCCCCGTGTTGCGAGCGGTGTCGGCTTCGAGCGAGACCTCGAGCCCGAGGCCGATCAGGTGCTGGGCGATGTCTTCGAGCAGCGCGGCCATGCCCTGGGCCTGGTACTTGCCCACCAGCGCGGCATGACGGAAGCGGCTCGCCATGCGAACGATTACACCATAGGGCCCGGCGCCGCGCCGGGGTCTGCCAGGCGCGCGCAAGCCCTTGTCACTACAATGAAAAACATGCTCGACGAGCGCGCCCGCACCCTCCTGAAGACGCTGGTCGAACGCTACATCGCCGACGGCCAGCCGGTGGGCTCGCGCACGCTGTCGCGCGCCTGCGGGCTGGAGCTCAGCCCGGCGACGATCCGCAACGTGATGGCCGACCTCGAGGACCTCGGCCTGATCGCCAGCCCCCACACCAGCGCCGGGCGCGTGCCCACCGCGCGCGGCTACCGCGTGTTCGTCGACACGATGCTGACCGCGCAGCCGATCACGATAGCGTCGATCGATCCGAGCCTGGCCGCCGTGGCCGGGCAGGTCAGCGCCGAGCAGCCGCAGCGCGTGATCGCGCAGGCGGCGCAGGTGCTGTCGAACCTGTCGCACTTCGTCGGCGTCGTCACCGCGCCGCGCAAGGCCGGCGTGTTCCGCCACATCGAGTTCCTGCGCCTGTCGGAGCGCCGTGTGCTCGTGATCCTGGTCGACGCCGACGGCGACGTGCAGAACCGCGTCGTCGTCACCTCGCGCGACTACACGCAGTCCGAGCTCGTCGAGGCCACGAACTACCTCAACACGCACTACGCGGGGCTCACGCTCGACGGCATCCGCGAGCGGCTGAAGACCGAGGTCGAGGCGCTGCGCGCCGAGATCGCCGCGCTGATGCAGGCCGCGGTGCAGGCCGGCAGCGAGGCGCTCGCCGAGAGCACCGAGCAGGTCGTCGTCAGCGGCGAGCGCAACCTGCTCGAGGTCGAGGACTTCGGCCACGACCTCGGCAGCCTGCGCAAGCTGTTCGACCTCTTCGAGCGCAAGACCGAGCTGATGCGCCTGCTCGAGGTCTCGAGCCGCGCCGAGGGCGTGCGCATCTACATCGGCGGCGAGAGCGGCGTCGTGCCGTTCGAGGAGCTGTCGGTCGTCTCGGCGCCGTACGTCGTCGACGGCGAGGTCGTCGGCACGCTCGGCGTGATCGGGCCCACGCGCATGCCCTACGAGCGCATGATCCAGATCGTCGACATCACCTCGCGCCTGGTCGGCCACGCGCTGTCGCACCACCGCACCTGAGGCGCCGCCGTCGCGCGTGGCGCGGCCGCCACAGGGCCCTCGGGGCCGATCCCGCTTGGGCATACTGCGCGCCGCACGCCGGGCGGTACGGAACTTCGCCGGCGCCGGCAGGTCTGCGCGGCTTCGACCTTCGACGGCCCCGCGCCGCGCCCACTACCTCCGCTTGCCTCTACAGGAGCCCCGTCATGGCCTGGATCCCCCGGTTGTCGACCCTCTGTGCCGCCGCCGTGCTGTGCGCCGGCGCTGCCACCGGCGCGTTCGCACAGGGCTCGAAGGTGCTCAACGTGATGAACTGGGCCGACTACATCGGCCCCGACGTGATCGCCAATTTCGAGAAGGAGACCGGGATCAAGGTCAAGTACGACGCGACGATCGAGAGCAACGAGACGCTGCACGCCAAGCTGGTGGCCGGCCGCACGGGCTACGACATCGTCGTCCCGAGCGCCCACTTCGCCGCCAAGCAGATCGAGGCCGGCATCTTCCAGCCGCTGGATCCGGCCAAGATCCCGAACCTGAAGAACCTCGACCCCGCACTGCAGGCCAAGCTCGCCGAGGCGGACCCGGGCAACAAGCACCTGGTGACGTGGATGTGGGGCTTCGTCACGGTGGGCATCAACGAGCAGAAGGTCAAGGAGGCGCTCGGCGGCACGCCGATGCCCGAGAACCCGCTGGACCTGATCTTCAAGCCCGAGTTCGCGAGCAAGCTCAAGGGCTGCGGCATCCACGTGCTCGACTCGGCGAGCGAAGTCGTGCCGGTGGCGATGATCTACGCCGGCAAGGACGGCTACAGCAC
>CALIDR010000180.1 GCA_938022295.1 uncultured Burkholderiaceae bacterium | reverse complement strand
TAGTCGGCCTGCGTCAGGCCGTAGGCGTCGTCGAAGCCGACCCCCGGTGCGAGTACGAGGCGGTCGTAGCCGAGCCGGCTGCCGTCGGACAGCGCTATCTCGCGCCCGGCGACGTCGATCGAGTCGAGGCTCGCCGTCCTGCGCACCACGCCGTAGCGGGTCGACAGGGCGTCGCGCCCGAACTGCAGCGACGCCACGCTGCGGCTGCCGTTGAGCACGAGGTTGCTCATGATGTTCGACGTGTAGACGGCGTCGGGGTCGACGAGCGTGACCTGCACGCCGGGCCCGCCCCACAGGCGCAGGTACTTCGCGGCCGTCATGCCGGCCATGCCGCCGCCGACGACGACCACCCGCTTGCCGGTGATGCCGGTGCGCGCGAGCGCGATCGCCGCGCCGCCCGCGGGGCTCTTCTTGTCGTCGGCGCGGCCGGCGAGCGGCCACGCGCCGGCGGCCACGGCCGCGGCGCCGAGCGCGACGAGTTGGCGACGGGTCAGCGCCGCCGAGGCGAGGGGCTTGTTCACGATGCGGATCCTCCCGGGCGTCACTGTTGCAGGTAGGCGATGATCTTGCGCAGCTGCTCGGGCGTGTAGCCCTGCGCGTGCGCGGCCATGATGTCGCGGTCGGCGGCCTTGGCCGCGAACTCGAGCACCTCCTTCGCCTCTCCGCCGCGGATCCTGTCGAAGCCGCCGAGGCCGAGCGTGCCGTGGCACTGGAAGCAGTTCGACGCGAGGAGCCGGCCTTCGGTGCTGGCCGGCTGCGCGATCGTCGTCGCGCCCGACGCGCCGTCGCGGCTGGACAGCGGCGCCTGCCGCGGCTCGTCGCTGCCTCCGCCGCCGCCGCACGCGGCGAGCGCGAACGCGGCGATCGTGGCCGCCAGCCACGCGGATATCGGTCGGGTCGTCATCGGGGATCCTCCTGGCAGCGCGACGGCGCGGCTTCGTGTGCGGCGCAGGATCGCGCGCGAAGATGAAGAAATCCTTAAGCCAAGCGGGGACATTTGTAAGCAGGCCGTGACACCGGTGGGTGCCGTGTGTCCTGCGTCGTCAATCGTCGTCGTCGTGACCACGGTCGTGCACGCCGGCGGCCGTCGCCGCGGGCAGCAGCCCGTTCGGGGCCTGCTGCCACTGCCAGGCCCCGAAGGCGAGCACGGCCACGAGCAGCAGCGCCGCCAGCGCGCCGCGGTTGGTCACCAGGTCCGGCCCGGCGCCGGCGGCGCGGCCGGTCAGCATCGGCAGCGCCTGGTTGCGCCGGCGCAGCACGCTCAGCACGACGAGCAGCGCGAGGTGCGCGATCACCAGCGTCAGCATCACCTGCGCGAGCGCCTCGTGCACCTCCTCGGTCCACTCGCCGCCGAGCCACGCGCCCCAGTCCTCGTACGTCGCCACGCCGGCGAGCACGAGCGGTACGACGAGCGCGAGCAGCGACGCGACGACGAGCGCCATCGCCAGGTTCTGCCCCTGCTGCCAGGGCGCCTCGCCTGGCCGCCCGTGCCGCAGCGCGCCGGCGGTCGCGCGCGTCCACGCCGGCAGCGCCGCGAGCTTGCGCCCGAGCGCGGCCAGGCGCACCGGGCGCGGGCCGAACAGGCCGTACAGCAGCCGGAAGCCGAGCAGGCCCGCCATCGTGTAGCCGAGCGTCACGTGCAGCGCGCGCCACTGCTCGCTGTCGCCGGTGAGGTAGGCGAGCGCGAAGCTCAGCGCGAACAGCGCATGGAACATGCGCATCGGGGCGTCGACGACGCGGCGGGTGCGGGTCGGCGCGCCTGCGTTCGCGGGGGCGCCGGCGGCGGGTGCGGTGGCGACGGTGTTCATGGCGTGTGTATGTTCGGTGAGGGTTCAGTCACGCCAGGCCCGGCGCTGGGCGGCGCTCAGGCCTTCGGGGATGCGCAGGTCGTCGTCGTCGAACCGGCCCTGGTCGGCGCCGGCATGGCAGGCGGCGCACTGGGCGGGGCTCTTGACGCTCGGCAACGCCCACGTCGCGGCGTCGACCTTGCGGTGCTCGCGCAGGAACCAAGCCGCGCGCGTGATGCGGTCTTCGGGCGGCGCCTCGCGCGCCTTCTTCGACGTGCCGGCGGTTGCCTGCAGCCAGGCGTCGAGCTGGCGCACCGTCCCGGCGTCGAGCGAGGCGTCGCTGCCGTAGTGGCGGTCGAGGCCGGTCATGATCCGCCGCCACGATTCGCGCGGCAGCAGCGCCGGCGGGTAGGCGGTGTGGCAGGCGCCGCACTCGGCGGTGTAGGCCTTCGGCACCTGGGCGGGCATGCGCGCCCCGCCGTCGGCCGACGCACCGGCGGCGGCGAGCAGCGCCAGCGCGGCAGCGAGGGTTGCGGATCGGGTGTTCATCGTGATGCCTCCGGTCAGGGTCGAAGGCTCGCGAGCCACACCAGCACGTCGGCCTTCTCGGCGGCGGTGCACTCGCGCTTCAGCACGTCGTTGCAGTTGCGGCGGAACCACTTGTCGACGCGCGCGGTGTCGGTGAACGCCTTGGGGTTGAAGGCCGGCGCGAGCGGGTCGATCGGCTTGCCGGTGCTGGCGTGCTTGCCGCCCGCGGTCGGCGGATTGCCGTGGCACGAGGCGCACGACCACTCGCCGCCGTGGCGGCTGGTGAAGAACACGCGTCCGCGCTCGGCGCTGCCGGGCTGGCCGGCCTGGCTCGCGAAGCGCTCGAGCTGCTGCGCGGGTGTCGTGTCGGCGGCGTGTGCGACCGTGCCGGACACGATGCCGGCGAGGGCCGCGAGCGTGACGAGCGCGGCGCGCGGCCGGCGCGTCGTCGCATGGGTGGGATGGGCCATCGGAACTCCCGCGGGGATGCCGCATCGCGGCGTG
>CALIDR010000179.1 GCA_938022295.1 uncultured Burkholderiaceae bacterium | reverse complement strand
CGGTCGACCGCGACCTCGTGCGCGCGCTCGTGGAGGCTGCGCTGCAGCTGGGCGCGCCGCGGCGGCGCGGGCCCTGAAGGGCGCTGCGCGGCCGCGCCGCGGCGCCGGGGCGGGCTCGCCCCCATGGCCTCGACGCGCGTGGCGCGGCAGCATCGCCGCATCGACGAGGAGCCCCGCCATGACCCGTTCCCACGCCGACGCCCGCAGCGCCGCCGACCGCCTCGCCGGCCTCGGCGCCGCCGCGCGGGGCAAGGTCGTGACCGCGGCCGAGGCGGTGCAGCTCGTGCGCGACGGCGACACCGTCGCCACCGGTGGCTTCGTCGGCATCGGCTTCGCCGAGGGGCTCGCGGTGGCGCTCGAGCAGCGGTTCCTCGCCACCGGCGCACCGCGCGGCCTGACGCTCGTCTACGCCGCCGGCCAGGGCGACGGCAAGCACCGCGGGCTGAACCACTTCGGCCACGACGGCATGGTCGCGCGCGTGATCGGCGGCCACTGGGGCCTGGTGCCGGCGCTGCAGAAGCTCGCCGTGGCCGGCAAGATCGAAGCCTGGAACCTGCCGCAGGGGGTGATCAGCCACCTGTTCCGCGACATCGCCGCCGGCAAGCCGGGCCACCTGACGCGCGTGGGCCTGGGCACCTTCGTCGACCCGCTGCACGGCGGCGGGCGCATCAACGACCGCACGCCCGAGGGGCTGGTGCGGCGGATGGCGGTCGACGGCGAGGAGTTCCTGTTCTACAAGGCGTTCCCGATCGACGTCGCGCTGATCCGCGGCACCACCGCCGACCCCGACGGCAACGTCACGATGGAGCGCGAGGCGCTGACGCTGGAGGCGCTGGCGATCGCGATGGCGGTGCGCAACAGCGGCGGCGTCGTCGTCGTGCAGGTCGAGCGGCTCGCCGCCGAGCACACGCTGAGCCCGCGCCAGGTCAAGGTGCCCGGCGTGCTGGTCGACTGCGTCGTCGTCGCCGAGGACCCCGCGCACCACTGGCAGACGTTCGCGACGCCGTACAGTCCGGCGTTCGCGGGCGAGATCCGCGTGCCGGCGTCGCAGGTCGAGCCGATGGCGCCCGGCGTGCGCAAGACGATCGCGCGCCGCGCGGCGATGGAGCTGCGGCCGAACCAGGTCGTCAACCTCGGCATCGGCATGCCCGAGGGCGTGGCCGCGGTGGCGGCCGAGGAGAAGGTGATCGACCTCATCACGCTGACCGCCGAGCCGGGCGTGATCGGCGGCATTCCGGCCGGCGGGCTCAACTTCGGCGCCGCTGTCAACACGCAGGCGATCGTCGACCAGCCGTACCAGTTCGACTTCTACGACGGCGGCGGGCTCGACATCGCGTTCCTCGGCCTCGCGCAGGCCGACGCCGAGGGCAACGTCAACGTCAGCAAGTTCGGCCCCCGGCTGGCCGGCGCGGGCGGCTTCATCAACATCAGCCAGAACGCCAAGCGCGTCGTCTTCGTCGGCACGTTCCTCGCCGGCCAGGGCGAGCACACGCACCCGAAGTTCGTGCCGCTCGTCGAGCACCGCACGTTCAGCGGCCGCGAGGCATGGCGGCGCGGCCAGCCGGTGCTGTACGTCACCGAGCGCGCGGTGTTCCGGCTGCACGAGCGCGGCATCGAACTCGTCGAGGTCGCGCCCGGACTCGACGTCGAGCGCGACGTGATCGGCCAGATGGGGTTCCGCCCGATCGTCGATCGGGCGCCGACGACGATGGACCCGGCGGTCTTCGCCGAAGCCGCAATGGGCCTGCGCGCGCGGCTGCTGCTGCGCCCGCTGGCCGGCCGCTTCACCTACGACGCGGCGAGCAAGACGCTGTTCGTCAACTTCGAGCGCCTGCACGTGCGCACGCCCGACGACGTCGAGGCCGTGCGCCACGAGGTCGAGTCGCGCCTCGCGCCGCTCGGCGAGCGCGTCTACGCGGTGGTCAACTACGACCACTTCACGCTCGACCCCGCGGTCGAGGACGCGTGGGCCGAGATGGTGCGCGGGCTCGTCGAGCGCCACTACCTGAACGTCACGCGCTACAGCACGTCGGGGTTCCTGCGCGCCAAGCTCGGCCCGGCGCTGGCTGCGCGCGGGGTGGCGCCGCACATCTACGAGACCGCCGACGAGGCGCGCGCGCACCTGCGCGACTGAGGCCGAGCCGCCCGCGCGGGCCACGTGCTGCGCCGACGTCCGGTTCGGGCGGCCGATCTCGTTCTTCCTGTGGACAGCGTCGATGCCGCTGCCGCCTACGCTACCCGAGCCACAGGAGAACGCCTTGACCCACCTTCGCACCACTGCGGCCGCCGCACGCCAGGCATCGCGGCCCCTCGTCACCGTCGCGCTGCTGCTCGGCCTCGCGGTGCCCGCCATCGCCGGCGACGACGACCCGGCCGCGCTGTGGGCCGCCACCGAGCGGCACTTCGCCGCGCAGCGCTATGCCGACGCGCTGTGGGGCTACGAACGCCTGGCCGTCCACGGCGACGCGCGCGCCGCCGAACGCGCGGGCGCGATGCTGCTCGCCGGGCCGGCGATGTACGGCGACGCCGTGCGGCAGGACCCGGCGCGCGCCGAGACCTGGCTGCGGCAGGCGGCCGCAGCCGGCCGCCCGGAGGCGAAGCGGCTGGTCGAGCGGCTGGAATGGCGCGATGCCCCGGGCGCGCAGGAGCCGCGGTACGTGCCCGGGCCGCACGGCTGCTGAGCCTAGATCCGGCAGTCGGCCGCTCGATTCCGCGTGCAAGCTACTCTCACGCTTGGTGTTCGTACCCACGCGGCCGGTCACCTCTTGGGTGACGACGCTGCGCACCCGATCGAGCCGCCCTCGGACACGCTGGCGGCGTTGCGAATCCTCGCGATGGCCCGCGCCATCGCTGCGGTTCGCGCCTTGCCAGCGCGCCCGATGACGGCCCGCT
>CALIDR010000178.1 GCA_938022295.1 uncultured Burkholderiaceae bacterium | reverse complement strand
GCGACGCGCTGCGCGAGACGCTCGCCGCGCTGCACACCGCGGGCATCGCGACCGCCGGTGCCGGCGTCGACGCCGAGGCGGCGTGGGCGCCCGCGGTGCGGCCGCTGCCCGGCGGCGGGCGGCTGCTGGTGTGGGGCTTCGCGCTGCCGTCGAGCGGCGTGCCGGCCGACTGGGCGGCGGCCGAGCGGCGCGCCGGCGTCGCGCTGCTGCCGGAACTCTCGGCGCCGCAGGCGCGGCGCGTCGCCGACCGCGTCGCACGCGAGCGCCGCCCGGGCGACGTCGTCGTCGTTTCGCTGCACTGGGGCGGCAACTGGGTGCCGGCGGTGCCGGCCGAGCACCGCGAGTTCGCGCGGCGGCTGGTCGAGCTCGACGCCGCCGACGTCGTGCACGGCCACTCGGCGCACCACGTGCTGCCGGTCGAGGTCCACCGCGGCCGGCCGATCCTCCACGGCTGCGGCGACCTGATCGACGACTACGAAGGCATCGGCGACCACGGGCCGTGGCGCATCGACGCCGGCGCGCTGTGGCGGCTCGAGATGGTGCCGGCCACGCGCAGGCTGCGCCGGCTCGACGTGCTGCCGCTGCGGCGCCGGCGGCTTCGCCTCGAACGGGCCGACGCGGCCGCCGCGGCAGAGGTCGAGCGGCTGCTGCAGGCCGACCCGGCCGCCGGCTGGCGCGAGCGCGAGGGCGGCGGATGGTCGCTCGAGCCCGGGTCGTGATGCGGGTCCCGCCGCCGCGCCGTTACGATGGCACGGGAGGCGCATGGAAACGACGATTCGCGCCGCCGCGACGACGATGAGCGCGCTGCTGACCGACCTGTACCAGCTGACGATGCTGCAGGCCTACCACGACGAGGGCCTGGAGCAGGAGGCGACGTTCGAACTGTTCGTGCGCAAGCTGCCGCGCGAGCGCCACTTCCTCGTCGCCGCCGGGCTCGAGCAGGCGCTGCAGTTCCTCGAGACGCTCGCGTTCACCGACGACGAGATCGCGTGGCTCGACGCCCAGGGCGGCTTCAAGCCGGCGTTCCTCGACCACCTGCGCGCGCTGCGCTTCACCGGCGACGTCCACGCGATGCCCGAAGGCACCGTGTTCTTCGCCGACGAGCCGATCGTGCGCGTGACGGCGCCGCTGCCGCAGGCGCAGCTCGTCGAGTCGCGGCTGCTCAACATCGTGCACTTCCAGACGCTGATCGCGTCGAAGGCGGCGCGCGTCGTGCTCGCCGCGCCGGGCAAGCTGCTGATCGACTTCGGCATGCGCCGCGCCCATGGCGCCGAGGCGGCGCTGTTCGCCGCCCGCGCCGCCTACCTCGCCGGCTTCGCCGGCACCGCGACCGCGGAGGCGGCGCGCCTTTACGGCCTGCCTGCCTTCGGCACGATGGCGCACTCGTTCGTGCAGGCGCACGCGAGCGAGGCCGACGCATTCATGGCCTTCGCGCGTTCGCGCCCGCAGCGCCCGACGCTGCTCGTCGACACCTACGACCCGCTGCAGGGCGTGCAGCGCGTGATCGAGCTCGCGCCGCGGCTGGCCGCCGAGGGCATCGAGATCGGCGGCGTGCGGCTCGACAGCGGCGACCTCGCGGCGCAGGCGTTCGCCGCGCGCCGGATGTTCGACGCCGCCGGGCTCGGCGGGGTTCGCCTCTTCGCCAGCGGCAACCTCGACGAGGCGCGCATCGCCGCGCTGCTCGCGGCCGGCGCGCCGATCGACGGCTTCGGGGTCGGCACCGCGCTCGACACCTCGGCCGACGTGCCAGCGATCGACGCCGTCTACAAGCTGCAGCACTACGCCGGCGTCGCGCGGCGCAAGCGCTCGGCCGGCAAGGCGACCTGGCCGGGAATCAAGCAGGTGTGGCGGCGGCTCGACGCCGCAGGCCGCTTCGCCGGCGACCGCGTGCAACTCGCCGACGAACCGCCGGCCGGCGAGCCGCTGCTGCAGCCGGTGATGCGCGGCGGGCAGCGCGTCGGGCCGGCGCCGACGCTGGCCGACGCGCGGGCGCACTGCGCGCGCCAGCTCGAGGCCCTGCCGGCGCCGTGGCGCACGCTCGCCCCGGCGGATGCGCCGTACCCGGTCGCGATCTCGGACGCGCTGCGGGCGCTGGCCGACGCCGTCGACGCGGCGACGCCCTGACGGCCGCGCGCCCCTTCAACGCCCGACCGGGCGCGAGATCTCGATCGCGAGGCCCTGCGTGCCCGGCGCCACCGGCGGCGACTCGCCGAACAGGTCGCCGGGCTGCGGTATCGCGTCGCCGCTGCGGCTCACGCGCGCCGTCACGACGACCTGCGCTTGGCCCGAGATCGTCGCCCCCGGCGCCATCGCCAGGCTGTCGTCGAGCGTGAAGCTGGCCGGCAGGTCCTTGACCTGCTTGCGCAGCACCGCCAGCGGCATGCGCGCCCCGGCGGCCGGGCGGGCGAGGATGAAGACGGTGTCGTCGGGCGCGACCTGCGCGGCGACGGCGGGGGCGAGGCTGACGCGGCCGCTGACCGCGCCGGCGTTCGCGGCGGCGGTCGACGGCGGCGGGGTAGCCGGGCCGGGCGCCGTCGGCGCCGCGGGCGGGGCGGGCGCGCCCGGCGGCAAGCCTCCTTCCGCGCGCGCCTGCGCGATGCTCTCGAGCACGCGCGGGCGCATCTCGCTGTCGGCCGGCAGTGCGGCGGCGACCTTCTCCCACTGCTGCACGGCAGTCGCGAAGTCGCGGCGGTCGAACGCGGCGCTGCCGGCCAGCGCGAGCGCCTTCACGTGGCCGGGGTCGATCGCCAGCGCCCGCTCGACCGCCTGCAGCGCCTCGGGGGTGAAGCGCCCGCCGTGGCGCGCCGCCAGCGCGTCGGCATAGTCGGCCAGCAGCGAGGCGTCGTCGCCCGCGCGGGCGACGGCGCGGGCCAGCGCGTCGACCGCCTCGGGGAAGCGGCCGGTGGCGAGGTACGCGCGGCCGAGCAGCGTCCAGCCGGCGACG
>CALIDR010000177.1 GCA_938022295.1 uncultured Burkholderiaceae bacterium | reverse complement strand
TCGGTGACGGCCTCGCAGCCGGCCATCGTCGTGTAGTAGGTGACGCGGTGCGCCAGCGCCGCGGTGCGGATGTAGCGCGAGTCGGCGATCGCGGTGCGCGTCTCGTCGACCGTCGTGAACACGAGCTGGATCTCGCCGGCCTTGACCATGTCGGCGATGTGCGGCCGGCCGTCCTTGACCTTGTTGACGACCTTCACCGGCACGCCGGCCTCGGCGATCGCCGCCGCCGTCCCCTTCGTCGCGACGATCGAGAAGCCCAGGTCGTGCAGGTCCGACGCGACCTTGACGGCGCGCGCCTTGTCGCCGTTCTTGACCGTGATCACGACGGTGCCCGACTCGGGCAGCCGCGAGCCGGCACCGAGCTGGCTCTTGAGCATCGCCTCGGCGAAGGTCTTGCCCACGCCCATCACCTCGCCGGTCGAGCGCATCTCGGGGCCGAGGATCGGGTCGACGCCGGGGAACTTGTTGAACGGGAACACCGCCTCCTTGATGCTGAAGTACGGCGGCACGACCTCGCCGCGCACGCCCTGCGCCTTCAGGCTGCGCCCGGCCATGCAGCGCGCGGCGATCTTGGCCAGCGGCTGGCCGGTCGCCTTCGAGACGAACGGCACGGTGCGCGACGCGCGCGGGTTGACCTCGAGCACGTAGACGGTGGCGTCGTCGCCCTCGCCCTGGATCGCGAACTGCACGTTCATCAGGCCGACGACGTTCAGCGCCCTGGCCATCGCCACCGTCTGCCGCCGCAGCTCGTCCTGCAGCGCCGCCGACAGCGAGTACGCCGGCAGCGAACACGCCGAGTCGCCGCTGTGGATGCCCGCCGCCTCGACGTGCTCCATGATGCCGCCGATCGTCACGTCGGTGCCGTCGGCGATCGCGTCGACGTCGACCTCGACCGCGTCCTCGAGGAAGCGGTCGAGCAGCACCGGGCTCTTCTCGCTGACGCGCACCGCCTCGCGCATGTAGCGCTCGAGGTCCTTGTCGCCGTGCACGATTTCCATCGCGCGGCCGCCGAGCACGTAGCTCGGCCGCACGACGAGCGGGTAGCCGATCTCGTGCGCCATCGCGAGCGCCGCGTCCTCGGTGCGCGCGGTGCGGTTCGGCGGCTGCTTCAGGCCGAGCCGGTGCAGCAGCTGCTGGAAGCGCTCGCGGTCCTCGGCGACGTCGATGCTGTCGGGGCTGGTGCCGATGATCGGCACGCCGGCGCGCTCGAGGTCGAGCGCGAGCTTGAGCGGCGTCTGGCCGCCGTACTGCACGATCACGCCCTCGGGCTTTTCCTTGTCGACGATCTCGAGCACGTCTTCGAGCGTGACCGGCTCGAAGTACAGACGGTCGGAGGTGTCGTAGTCGGTCGAGACCGTCTCCGGGTTGCAGTTGACCATGATGGTCTCGAACCCGTCCTCACGCATCGCGAACGCCGCGTGCACGCAGCAGTAGTCGAACTCGATGCCCTGGCCGATGCGGTTCGGCCCGCCGCCGAGCACCATGATCTTGCGCCGGCTCGACGGCTGCGCCTCGCACTCCTCGTCGTACGTCGAGTACATGTAGGCGGTCGGCGTCGCGAACTCGGCGGCGCAGGTGTCGACGCGCTTGTAGACCGGCCGCACGCCGAGCGCGTGGCGCAGCGCGCGCACCGCGTGCTGGTCGGTGCCGAGCAGCTTCGCCAGCCGCTTGTCGGCGAAGCCCTTGGCCTTCAGCCAGCGCAGCTCGGCGGCGGCGAGGCTGTCGAGCGTGCGCGCCGCGACCTTGGCCTCGGTCGCGACCAGGTCCTCGATCTGGGCGAGGAACCACGGGTCGATCGCCGTCTCGTCGTGGATCTCGTCCAGGCTCATGCCGGCGCGGAACGCGTCGGCGACGTAGAGGATGCGCTCGGGCCCCGGCTCGCCGATCTCCTCGACGATCTCCTCGCGGTCCGTGCTGCGCTCGTCGAGCCCGGCGATGCCGGTCTCGAGGCCGCGCAGCGCCTTCTGGAAGCTCTCCTGGAACGTGCGGCCGATCGCCATCACCTCGCCGACCGACTTCATCTGCGTCGTCAGGTGCGGGTCGGCCTCGCGAAACTTCTCGAACGCGAAGCGCGGAATCTTGGTGACGACGTAGTCGATGCTCGGCTCGAAGCTCGCCGGCGTCGCGCCGCCGGTGATGTCGTTGGCCAGTTCGTCCAGCGTGTAGCCCACCGCGAGCTTGGCCGCGATCTTGGCGATCGGAAAGCCCGTGGCCTTCGACGCCAGCGCCGAGCTGCGGCTCACGCGCGGGTTCATCTCGATCACGATCATCCGCCCGGTCTTCGGGTCGATCGCGAACTGCACGTTGCTGCCGCCGGTGTCGACGCCGATCTCGCGCAGGATCGCGATGCTGGCGTCGCGCATCAGCTGGTATTCCTTGTCGGTCAGCGTCTGCGCCGGCGCCACCGTGATCGAGTCGCCGGTGTGGATGCCCATCGGGTCGAGGTTCTCGATCGAGCAGACGATGATGCAGTTGTCCGCCTTGTCGCGGACGACCTCCATCTCGAACTCCTTCCACCCGATCAGCGACTCCTCGATCAGCAGCTCGTTGGTGGGCGAGAGGTCGAGGCCGCGCTTGCAGATCGCCTCGAACTCCTCGGGGTTGTAGGCGATGCCGCCGCCGGTGCCGCCGAGCGTGAAGCTCGGCCGGATCACGACCGGAAAGCCGTTGGTGCCGAGTTCGGCGGCGATGCGCTTCTGCACGCCCCAGGCCTCGTCCATGCTGTGCGCGATGCCGCTCTTGGCCGAGCCGAGCCCGATCGATGTCATCGCGTCCTTGAACTTCAGGCGGTCCTCGGCCTTCTCGATCGCGCGCTCGTTGGCGCCGATCATCTCGACGCCGTGCCGGGCGAGCACGCCGTGGCGGTGCAGGTCGAGCGCGCAGTTCAGCGCCGTCTGCCCGCCCATCGTCGGCAGCAGCGCCATCTTCTCGTGCGGGCGCGCCGCGCGCTCCTTGGCGATGATCTTCTCGACGACAGGCCAGGTGATCGGCTCGATGTACGTCGCGTCGGCCATGCCCGGGTCGGTCATGATCGTCGCCGGGTTGCTGTTGACGAGGACCACGCGGTAGCCCTCCTCGCGCAGCGCCTTGCACGCCTGGGCGCCCGAGTAGTCGAACTCGCAGGCCTGGCCGATCACGATCGGCCCGGCGCCGATGATCAGCACGGTCTGGATGTCTTCGCGCTTCGGCATCTCAGCGGTTCTCCATCGACTCGACGAAGCGGTCGAACAGATAGGCGATGTCGTGCGGCCCGGGGCTCGCCTCGGGGTGGCCCTGGAAGCAGAACGCCGGGCGGTCGGTGCGCGCCAGGCCCTGCAGCGTGCCGTCGAACAGGCTCCGGTGGGTGGCGCGCAGGTTCGCAGGCAGCGTCTTGTCGTCGACTGCGAAGCCATGGTTCTGGCTCGTGATGGCCACGCGCCCGCTGTCGAGATCCTTCACCGGGTGGTTCGCGCCGTGGTGGCCGAACTTCATCTTGAACGTCTTCGCCCCCGAGGCAAGCGCCATGATCTGGTGGCCGAGGCAGATGCCGAAGGTCGGCAGGCCGCGGTCGATCAGCGTGCGCGCCGCGGCGATCGCGTAGTCGCAGGGCTCGGGATCGCCGGGCCCGTTGCTGAGGAAGACGCCGTCGGGCTGCAGGGCGAGCACGTCGGCCGCGGCCGTCTGCGCCGGCACCACGGTGACGCGGCAGCCGCGGCTCGCGAGCATGCGCAGGATGTTGCGCTTGACGCCGAAGTCGATCGCGACGACGTGAAAGCGCGGCGCCTCGAGCCGGCCGTAGCCCCGGCCGAGCACCCACTCGGTCTCGGTCCATGCGTAGGGCTCGCGCGTCGAGACGACGCGCGCCAGGTCCTGCCCGGCCATGCTCGGCGCGGCGCGTGCCGCGGCGACGGCCTCGTCGACGTGGGCCCGTGTCACCGTGGTGCCGGCGGGCCACGCCGCGATGCAGCCGTTCTGCGCGCCGCCGGCGCGCAGGATGCGCGTCAGGCGCCGGGTGTCGATGCCGGCGATCGCGACCGTCCCCTCGCGCCGGAGGTAGGCGTCGAGCGTGGCGGTGCTGCGGAAGTTCGACGCGCGCCGCGGCAGGTCCTTGACGACGAGGCCGGCGGCGTGGACCTTCGACGACTCGACGTCTTCCTCGTTGACGCCGGTGTTGCCGATGTGCGGGTACGTCAGCGTGACGATCTGCCGGCAGTAGCTCGGGTCGGTGAGGATCTCCTGGTAGCCGGTCAGCGCGGTGTTGAACACGACTTCACCGACCGTGCGGCCTTCGGCGCCGATCGACGTGCCGTGGAACACGGTGCCGTCGGCGAGCGCGAGCACGGCAGGAGGCAGGACGGGCAGCAAGGCAGGATCTCCGACGGGACTGGGGCCGATGCGACGGCGGCGCCTCGGGGCGCCGTGCGGCCGCCCGCGCGGGGGGCGCGGATCGGGAAACCTGGCCGGGGGAGGGCGTGGCGGACGCGGTGGGCGCTGCGGCGCGGGGAAAACCCACGCATTGTAGTGGCGCGGCGGCGGCGCGCCCGACGTTCGGGAACGCTCAGCCCAGGCGGGCGATCCCGGCGCGCGCGATCTGCGCGTCCTCGGCCGACTTGACGCCGCTCACGCCGACGGCGCCCACGCACTGGCCGTCGACGACGATCGGCACCCCGCCTTCGAGCAGCCCTTCGAGTCCCGGGGCGCTGAGAAACGACGTGCGGCCCTGGTTGATCATGTCCTCGTAGGCCTTGCTCTCGCGGCGGCCGAGGGCGGCCGTGCGGGCCTTCGCCGGGGCGATCTGTGCCGAGATCGGCGCTGCGCCGTCGAGACGTTGCAGCCACATCAAGTGGCCGCCGTCGTCGACGATCGCGATCGTCACCGCCCAGCCGTGGGCGGCGGCTTCGGCCTCGGCACCGGCAGCCACGGCGCGCGCGTCGTCGAGGGTCAGGCAGGGTTTGTGCTTCATGGGAAATCGGCCCGGTGTCTGGCAGGGACGCCGTCCCGGACTGTACGGGACAGCGACTTCTCCCCCTCGGACCGGCGCCGCCGATGGCCGAGCGGCAGGGTCGGGAACTTAGAATCCGCCACCGGGTCTGAGCCCGCTGTCATTCCACCCCCAGCTTCCCGGAGGTCACATGAACGAACGAGTCCAGACGATGGTTGCCGGCGTCGCCGCGGGCGGTGTGCTGGCCGAACAGCGCAACCGCGTCCTGCGCAACACGTACTGGCTGCTGGCGCTGTCGATGGTGCCGACCGTGCTCGGCGCCTGGATCGGCGTGTCCACCGGTCTCGTCTCGCAGATGGGCGCCGGGATGAGCGCGATCGTGTTCCTGGCCGGTGCCTTCGGCTTCATGTTCGCGATCGAGCGCTTCAAGAACTCGTCCACCGGCGTGCTGCTGCTGCTGGGCTTCACGTTCTTCATGGGTCTGATGCTGTCGCGCATCGTCGGCATGGTGCTCGGCCTGAGCAACGGCGCGACGCTGATCATGTACGCCTTCGGCGGCACGGCGACGATCTTCCTCGCCATGGGCGCGCTCGCGACGACGATCAAGCGCGACCTGACGAACATGGGCAAGTTCCTGTTCGTCGGCGCGATCATGCTGCTGCTGGCCGGCATCGGGAACATCTTCTTCCAGTCCGGCGCGCTGATGATCACGCTGGCGGTGCTCGCGATCGGCATCTTCTCAGCGTTCATGCTCTACGACATGAAGCGCATCATCGACGGCGGCGAGACGAACTACGTCAGCGCCACGCTGGGCCTGTACCTGAGCCTGTACAACGTGTTCCAGAGCCTGCTGATGCTGCTCGGCGTGTTCGGCGGCGATCGGGAGTAGGCGCTTCTCGCCCATTGCCGGCGGGGCCCTCGGGCCCCGTCGCCGTTTTCAGGCGCGGTCGAAGACGGCGATGCTCTCGACGTGCGCCGTGTGCGGGAACATGTTGACCACACCCGCCGCGCTCGGCCGCCAGCCGCCCTGGTGCACCAGCAGCCCGGCGTCGCGCGCGAGCGTGGCCGGGTTGCAGCTGACGTAGACGATGCGCCGCGGCGGCGCCCAGCCCGCCGGCGGCTGGGCCTGCAGTTCGACGAGCGCCTTGACGAGCGCGAATGCGCCCTCGCGCGGCGGGTCGACGAGCCAGCGCTCGGCGGTGCCGAACGCCGCCAGCGCGGCGGCGTCGATCTCGAACAGGTTGCGGGCCTCGAAACGCGTGCGTGCGGCCAGACCGTTGCGCACCGCGTTGGTGCCTGCGCGCTCGAGCAGCGCCGCGCTGCCTTCGACACCGAGCACTTCGCGCGAGCGCGTGGCCAGCGGCAGCGTGAAGTTGCCCAGCCCGCAGAACCAGTCGATGACCCGCTCGTCGGGCCGAGGATCGAGCAGGCGCAGCGCCCGCTGCACGAGGACGCGATTGACGGCGTGGTTGACCTGCGTGAAGTCGGTCGGCCGAAACGGCATCACGACGCCAAACTCGGGCAACGCGTAGGCGAGCTCGGCGCCGCCGTCGTCGAGCCGGCGCGCCGAGTCGGGGCCGCTGGGCTGCAACCACCACTGCACGCCGTGCTCGCGCGCGAACGCGCGCAGCCGCGCCACGTCGCGTTCGCCGAGCGGCTCGAGGTGGCGCAGCACGAGCGCCGTCACGGTGCCGCCGGCCGTCTCGCCGACCGCGACTTCGATCTGCGGCAGGCGGTCGCGTGCGTCCATCGAGGCGACGAGCGCGCGCAGCGGCACGAGCAGCGTGCCCACGCTCGGCGCCAGCACGCGGCACGAGGTCATGTCGGCGACGTAGCTCGACTTGCGCTCGTGAAAGCCCACCAGCACGCCGCCCTTCTTCGGCACGTGGCGCACCGACAGCCGCGCGCGCTGCCGGTAGCCCCATGCCGGACCCTCGATCGGCCGCAGTACGCGCTCGGGCCGGACCTTGGCCAGGTGGCGCATCTGGTCCTCGAGCACGCGCTGCTTGACCGCGACCTGCGCCGCCGGGTGCAGGTGCTGCATCTTGCAGCCGCCGCAGGCGCCGGCGTGCAGACCGAAGTGGGGGCAGGCCGGCGCGACGCGCTGCGCGCTCGGGCGCGCGATCGCGGTTGCCACCGCCTGCTCCCATTGCGCCTTGCGCCGCGTCACCTGCACCTGCACCCGCTCGCCCGGCAGCGCGCCTTCCACGAAGACGACCTTGCCGTCGGGGCGCCGCGCCACCCCCTGGCCCTCGAGATCGAGGGCGTCGATCTCGAGCCATTCGCCGTCGGTCGCCGTCATGCGCGGCGATTATCCGGGGCGCTTCGCGGGTGGCAGTGCCAGGCGCACCGCGCCGCGCCAGGGCTGCCGCGGGTCGAGCACCGCGCCGCGCTGGGTGACGACGAGCCCGCCGCCGGCGGCCATGCCGCGCGCGACGGCGCGCACGTCGTCCATCCGCGCGCGCCAGCCGGCGGGATCGATCGCGCGCGCCACCTCGGAGGGACAGACGCTCGCGCCGGCGCGGCGGCGCGCGAGCAGGTCGACGATCGCGCGCTCGATCCGCGCGGCGTCCGGCGGCGGTTCAGAGGACGGCGTCGCGGTCGACGCCATGGCGCGCCATGCCGCGCTTGAGCTTGGCGAGCGCCTCCTGCTGGATCTGGCGGACGCGCTCGCGTGTCACGCCGTGGCGCGCCGCCACCGCCTCCAGCGTCTGCGGCTCGCGGCCGTCGAGGCCGAAGCGGCCGGCGAGCACGTCGCGCTCGCGCGCGTCGAGGTCGGCCAGGCGGTGCTCGACCAGTTCGCCGACCTCGTGCCGCAGCCGCAGCGCGGCCGGGTCGTCGGCCTGTTCGTCGGCGATGCCGTCGAGCAGGCTGTCGCCGCTGCCGTGGTCCAGCGGCGCGTCGAGCGAAGCCTGCGCCTCGGCGTGCCGCAGCAGCGCGGCGACCTCGCGCGCCGGCCGCTGCAGCGCGGCGGCGATGTCCTCGGCCGCGACCGGCCGGTCGCTCGCGCGCGGGTCGGTGGCGCGGCGCGCCTCGAGCGCGCGCCGGGCCTTCAGCACGGTGTGCAGATCGCGCACGACGTGCACCGGCAGCCGCACCAGCCGCGCCTGCTGGACGATCGCTCGCTCGATCGCCTGGCGGATCCACCACGACGCGTAGGTCGACAAGCGGAACCCCCGCTCGGGCTCGAACTTGGCGGTGGCGTGCATCAGGCCGAGGTTGCCTTCCTCGATCAGGTCGCCCAGCGGCAGGCCGCGGCCGAGGTAGTGCTTGGCGATGCTGACGACCAGGCGCAGGTTGTGCTCGATCATCGCCTGGCGGGCCCGGAAGTCGCCGCCGCGCGCGCGCGTGGCAAGTGCGGCCTCCTGCGCGGCGTCGAGCAGCGGCGCCTTGCGGATGTCGCGCAGGTAGTGCTGCAGTGCGTCGCCGCCGTCGGCAGGACCGGGCGAGGCGATCTCGCGGTCGGCCGCCGCGTCCGCGCCACCGGCGGCGTCGAAGGGCGGCGCGGGGCCGCCGAACCCCGCCGCCCGCTGCGCGTCGCGTCCGTGCAGCCGGCTCATGCGGGACTCCCGGGCGGTGCGGCGTCGCCTAGCGCGGCGGCAGCAGCTTGGCGGGGTCGACCGGCCGCCCCTGGCGGCGGATCTCGAAGTGGAGCTGGACGCGGTCGGCGTCCGTCGACCCCATCTCCGCGATCGGCTGCCCGCGCCGCACGACCTGGTCCTCCTTGACGAGCAGGGTGCGGTTGTGGGCGTAGGCGCTGAGGTAGGTGTTGTTGTGCTTGACGATCACGAGGTTGCCGTAGCCGCGCAGGCCGGCGCCGGCGTAGACGACGCGGCCGTCGGCTGCGGCGACGACGGGATCCCCCGCCTTGCCCAGGATCGCCAGGCCCTTGCTGCGGTTCTCGTCGAAGCCGTTGGCGACCGTGCCCGCGGCCGGCCAGATCCACGTGATGTCTTCGTCGGGGTCGCGCGCCGGCGCTGCCGGCGCGGCCGGCGCCGCGGGCGCCGGCGACGCGGTGGCTGACGGGCCGACCGGCTGCGGCGTCGCCGCCCCGGACGCCGTGGGAGCCGGCGTGGCCGCGGGCGCCGACGCCGGCGCGCCCGCCGGCCGCGGCTCGAGGGGACGCGACTCGACGGCCGAAGGCGCCACCGGCTGCACGACGACGCCGGCGGCGGTGACGGTGGCCGCCGGCGGCACGACGCGCAGCACCTGGCCGACTTCGATCACGTTCGGGTTCTCGAGGTTGTTCCAGCGCGCGATGTCGCGCCAGTTCTGGCCGTGCTCGAGGCCGATGCGGATCATCGTGTCGCCGGGCTTGACGGTGTAGTAACCGGGCTTGCCGGCATTCTCGGCACCCGGCGGCGCGGCGGTGGCCGGAAGCGCCTCGACCGCCGTGGCCGCATCGGCGGGCGCCGCCGGGGCTGCCACGCGAGGCGCCGTGGGCGTGCGGGTCTCGACTGGCGCCGGCGCCCGCGGCGCGGCGCAGCCCGCCAGGATCGACGCGACGGCGCACGCCGTGCACGCCTGCAGGGCCCTGCGGAAGACTGACTTCATGCGGTGTCTGGCAATGGCTTCGCTCCGCCCCCTCAAGCGACGCCGGATTCTAGAGGGACGAACTGCACCGGCTCGTGACAGCGCCGCTGCCAGCCGGCGTCGGTGCGGTCGACGACGACGAGGACCTGGCCGCCGCCGCCGGCGCGCGTCGGCGCGACGAGCCGCCCGCCGACGGCGAGCTGCTCGAGCCACGCCGGCGGCACGTCGTCGCCGCCGGCGGCGGCGACGATCGCGTCGTACGGCGCGTTGGGCGGGTGGCCTAGCCGCCCGTCGCCGTGCACGAGCCGCACGTTGGCGCGGGGCAGCGCGGCGAGCCGCTCGCGCGCCTTGTCGTGCAGCGGGCGCAGGCGCTCGACCGAGATCACCTGCCGGCCCAGAAGCGCCAGCAGCGCCGTCTGATAGCCGCAGCCGGTGCCGATCTCGAGCACCCGCCCGAAGTGGCCCGCGGCCTGCGCGCTGCGCCCGTCGGCCAGCAGCGCGAGCATGCGCGCGACGACCGACGGCTTGGAGATCGTCTGCCCGAGGCCGATCGGCAGCGCCGTGTCCTCGTAGGCCTGCGCGGCGAGCGCGGTGTCGACGAAGTGGTGCCGCGGCACCGCCGCGAAGGCGGCGAGCACGGCTTCGTGGTGCACGCCGCCGGCGCGCAGCCGCTGCACCATGCGCCGCCGCACCGCCTCGGAGTCGAGACCGATGCCCTGCGGCGCTGGCGTCGGCGCGGCCGCACGGGGCGGCCGGGGGGCGTTGTTGGCTGCCCGCGCCCCCGCGGCGACCCGGTCCAGCGGCAGCGGAAAGCGCGGCGGGCGCTGGCTCACCGCCCGCCCTCGAGTCGCGCGCGCCACTGCGGCAGGCCGGCGTGGTCGGTCAGGTCGACCTGCAGCGGCGTGATCGAGACGCAGCCGCTGGCGGTGGCGTGAAAGTCGGTGCCCTCGCCGGCTTCGCGGGCGTCACCGGCCGGGCCGATCCAGTAGATCGGCTCGCCGCGCGGGTTGGTCTGCCGGATCACCGGCTCGCTGGCGTGGCGACGGCCGAGCCGCGTGATGAGCTGCGGCAGCGCGTCGGCGTCGGCCCGGTTCGGGATGTTCACATTGAGCAGGAAGGGCGCGCCCGCCGGCGGTTCGGCGAGCAGTCGCTCGACGATGCGCCGCGCGACGCGGGCGGCGGCGTCGAGGTGCTTCCAGCCCTTCTCGACCTGCGAGAACGCGATCGCCGGGATGCCGAACAGGTAGCCTTCCATCGCCGCGGCGACGGTGCCCGAGTACAGCGTGTCGTCGCCCATGTTGGCGCCGTTGTTGATGCCCGACAGCACGAGGTCGGGCCGCTGCGGCAGCAGCCCGGTCAGCGCGACGTGCACGCAGTCCGACGGCGTGCCGTTGACGACGCGCGCGCCGCTGGCGGCGGTGAACACGCTCAGCGGCCGGTTCAGCGTCAGCGCGTTCGACGTCCCGCTCGCGTTCTGCTCCGGCGCGACGACGTCGATCTCGCCGAGCCCCTGCATCGCCTCGACGAGGGCGGCGATGCCGGGGGCGAGGTAGCCGTCGTCGTTGGCGATCAGGATGCGCATGGCGCGGCATTCTAGGAGCGCGGCCCGCGGCGGCCGGTCCGGCGCGCGCGGCGCGTTGCCTATCATCGGCGCCCCACGAGACAACGAGGAGCACCGATGAAGGCCTGGATCTGCGCCACGCTCGAAGGCGCCGACGCGCTGCAGTGGCAGGAGCTGCCGACCCCCGAGCCGGGTCCGGGCGAGGTGCGCGTGGCGATCCGGGCGGCGAGCCTGAACTTCCCCGACCTGCTGATCGTCGAGGGCAAGTACCAGTTCAAGCCGCCGCTGCCGTTCGTGCCGGGCTCCGAGTTCGCCGGCACGGTGGAGGCGGTCGGCGACGGCGTGACCGCCGTCAAGCCCGGCGACGCGGTGGCCGTCATCGGCTCGACCGGCGGCTTCGCCACCCACGCCTGCGTCCCGGCGGCGCAGGTGCTGCCGCTGCCGCCGGGGTTCGACGTCGAGGACGGTGCCGCGTTCGCGTTCACCTACGGCACGTCGCACCACGCGCTGATCGACCGCGGCGCCGTGCACGCCGGCGAGACGGTGCTCGTGCTCGGTGCGGCCGGCGGCGTCGGCACGGCGGCGGTGCAGATCGCCAAGGCGGCCGGCGCGCACGTGATCGGCGCCGCGTCGAGCGCCGACAAGTGCGCGCTGATCCGCTCGATCGGCGCCGACGCGACGATCGACTACGGCAGCGAGAACCTGCGCGAGCGGCTCAAGGCGCTGACCGGCGGACGCGGCCCCGACGTGATCTACGACCCGGTGGGCGGCGACCTCGCCGAGCCGGCGTTCCGCTCGATCGCCTGGCGCGGGCGGCACCTCGTGATCGGCTTCGCCGGCGGCACGATCCCGGCGCTGCCGTGGAACCTGATGCTGCTCAAGGGCGCCTCGGTGGTCGGCGTGTTCTGGGGCGACTTCGTCAAGCGCGAGCCGCAGGCCTTCGCCCAGGGCATGCGCGAGCTCGTGCAGTGGTACATGCAGGGCAAGGTCAAGCCGGTCGTCGACCAGCGCCTGCCGATGCCGGCGCTGCGCCAGGCGTACGCCCGCATGGGCAGCCGGCAGGTGCGCGGCAAGCTGCTGCTCGTCAACGACTGACCCCGCGCTCCCCCATCGTGGGGCGGCGCAGCCGCCTCGCCGATGCGCGGGCCATGCGCTACAGTGCCCGTCAACTCGGAGACCGATGCCCGTTGGGAACCGGGGGCGCGCGCAGGGCGCCGACCCCGGGCGGGCGCGAAGGACATCGCGCATGACCGTCAAGGTCCTGATCGTCGAAGACAACCCCGTCGCGCGTGCGTTCCTGGCCCGCGTCGTGCGCGAGAGCTTCAGCGATCCGCTGGCGATCGCCGAGGCCGACGGCGTCGAGGCGGCACGCCGGCAGGTCGAGCTCGCCGGCGGCGAGGACGGCCGGCAGGGCGGCGAGACTTACCGTCTGATCCTGGTCGACCTCGAGCTGCCCGACGGCAGCGGGCTCGACCTGCTGGCCACGCTGCGTCGCCATCCGGCCACCAAGATCGTCACCACGCTGTACTCCGACGACGATCACCTCTTCCCCGCGCTGCAGCGCGGCGCCGACGGCTACCTGCTGAAGGAGGACCGCTTCGAGGTGCTGGTCGAGGAACTGCAGAAGATCGTGCGCGGCCAGCCGCCGCTGTCGCCGGCGATCGCGCGCCGCCTGCTGCACCACTTCCGCCCCGCTGCGCGCGAAGGCGACGCGCCCGCGCCCGACGCCGGCCTGACGTTGTCCGCCGCGCCCGCCGCCGCCGGCCCGGTGGCGCTCGACGCGGGCTCCGAGCACGACCGCCTGACCCCGCGCGAGACCGAGGTGCTGACCTTCCTCAGCAAGGGCTTCACGATCAAGGAGATCGCGAGCCTGATGGGGATCCGCTGGTTCACCGTCAACGACCACATCAAGTCGATCTACCGCAAGCTCAACGTCTCCAGCCGCGCCGAGGCGGCCGTGCTGGCGAGCAAGCACGGCCTGGTCTGACTTCGAACGGGCGCGCGCCATGGCCGCCGATCTCCGCGCCCGGATTGCCGTCGACGGCGGAACGAGCGGCGCGCAGTGGATCGGCACGCGGCTGCACGCCGTGATGCTCGCCGCGCTGCTCGGCTGCCTGGCCGTGTTCGCCCTCGCCTCGCGGCTCGCCGCCGAGCCGCAGGTGCCGGCGTCGTGGCGCGAGGACGCGCGCGGCCAGGTCGTCCTCGCCGGCTCGACGCACCCGTCGCTCGCGCCGCTGGCGGGCCAGCGCCTTGCCGCCGCCGGCAGCGCCGAACCGCTGCCCGCGGTCGACGCGTCGTGGCTGCAGCGGTCGCGGCGCTGGGTCGTCGGCGACGCCGAACGCCGCCACCTCGCGCAGGCCGACGACGCCTGGTGGCAGGCGGCCGCGGCGGGGCGGATCGTGCTGCGCTTCGCCGACGGCACGTCCCGCGCGGTCGGCCTGCAGCCGCGCGGGCTGGGCGGGCTCGGGCCGCTGTTCTGGCTGCTCGCCGCGCTGGCGCTCGCGCTGTTCCTGAGCGGCGTCGTCGCGCTGGTGGCGCGGCCAGGGGCACGCTGGCTGCCGTTTGCCGTCCTGAGCGGGGCGTACGGCGTGCACCTGCTGGCGATCGCCGCCGAGTCGGTGCCCGGGCCCGGGGCGCTGCCGCCGCTGCTGGCCGGGCCATGGCGGTTCGCGCCGGAACTCGTCGCCTGCGCCGCCGTCGTGCACACCGCGGCGTGGCACCCCTCGCGGCTGCCGGCGGCGCGCTGGATCGCCGCCGCGGCGTGGCTGGCAGCGCTGACACTGCTGCTGGCGCTCGTGCGCGGCGCCGTGCCCGCCGGGTGGTGGTGGATGCAGGGCGCGCTGATGGGGGCCGGCGGTGCGGCGACGGCGCTGATGGGGTGGCGCCAGCGCCGCCGGCCGCACCCGCTGGCGCCGGTGCTGCGGCGCATCGGCACGGCGGCGGTCGCGACGCTGGCGCTGCTGACGGCCGTGATCGCGGTCGCCGCTGCGCACGGCGAGCTGCCGCCGCACCTCGTGCAGGTCGGGGCGGTCGCGTGGGCGGTGTTCGTCGCCGCGCTGCTGCTGGCGCTGCCGCTGCTCGCGCGCACGCGGCCGCTGCTGCGCGAGTTCGCGCTCGTGGCCGGGGTCAGCACGCTCGCGATCGCGCTAGACCTGCTGCTCGTGGCGGTGTTCGCGCTCGGGCGCGCCGAGTCGCTCTTGCTCGCGCTCGCCGGGGCGACCGTGGCCTACGCGCTGGCCCGCCAGTGGGTCGCCCACCGCCTGCTCGGGCGGCGCTTTTTCGACACCCGGCGCGTGTTCGACCTGCTGTACCGCGCCGCGCGCGACGTCGAGCACGACCCCACGCGTGCCGACGAACGCTGCCGCGCCCTGCTGCGCGACCTCTTCGAGCCGGCCGCGATCGGCAGCGACGCCGCGACGGCCGCGTCGCGGGTCGCCGGCGGCGGCACGGCGCTGGTGGTGCCGCTGCCGGTGGGCGACGGCGCGCTGGTGCTGCGCCACGCGCAGCAGGGCTTGCGCCTGTTCACCGCCGACGACGCGGGCCTCGCGGACCACGCCGTCGAGCAGCTGCGGCGCGTGCTCGCCGTCGAGGGCGCGCTCGAGCAGGGCCGGCGCGAGGAGCGGCTGCGCCTGGCGCAGGACCTGCACGACGACATCGGCGCGCGGCTGCTGACGCTGATGTACCGGGCGCCGAACCGCGAGATGGAGGACTACCTGCGCCACACGCTGCAGGACCTGAAGACGCTCACCCGCGGCCTGGTGGCGCCGTCGCACCGGCTGTCGGAGGCGGCCGCCGAGTGGAAGTGCGACCTCGGCCAGCGGCTGCAGGCCGCGCAGTGCGCGCTCGCGTGGTCGTTCGCCGCCGACCGCGACCCCGAACTCGGCGTCGTGCCGTGGTCGGCGCTGACGCGGCTGCTGCGCGAACTGGTGACCAACGTGATCGCGCATGCGCGAGCCACCCGGGTCGAGGTCGAGATCACCCACGACCGCGGCGGCCTGCGGCTGGTCGTCGCCGACGACGGGCTGGGGCGCGAGCCGGCGTGCTGGCTGCCGGGGCTGGGGCTGGGCGGCATCCGCAAGCGCGTGCGCCAGCTCGGCGGCGACGTGCAGTGGAGCGAGCGCGACCCGTGCGGCATCCGCTGCGTCGTCACGCTGCCGCCGCTGGACGACGCCCGCCACGCTGGCGGCGGCGCCCTCAGGCCGCCACCGGCACCAGGAAGTCGCGGCTGATGCCCACGCCCAGGTCGTTGACGCGGTCGAGGAACTGCGTCAGGAACGCGTGCAGCCCGGTGGCGAGGATCTCGTCGATGCGGCCGTAGCGCAGGTCGGCCTGCAGCCGGCCGGCGCGGCGCAGCGTCTCGTGGCTCTGCTCGTTGGCCACCAGCCGCAGGTTGGTCACGACCTCGTTCATGCACGCGGCGAGCGAGCGCGGCATGTCCGCGCGCAGGATCAGCAGCTCGGCGACCTTCTCGGGCCGGATCACGTTGCGGTAGACCTTGCGGTAGACCTCGAAGCCGGAGACCGAGCGCAGGATCGCGCTCCAGTGATAGAAGTCGACCTCGTGCGTCTCCTTGCCGGGGCCGGCGCCGAAGAACTCGCTGCCGCGGGCCTGGAACTTGACGTCGAGCAGGCGCGCGGTGTTGTCGGCGCGCTCGAGGAAGGTGCCGATGCGCACGAAGTGCAGCGACTCGTCCATCAGCATCGTGCCGACCTGCGTGCCGCGCGTCAGGTGCGAGCGGAACTTGACCCACTCGAAGATCGCGCCCGGGTCGCGCTCGAGGGTGGTCGTGCGCAGCAGGCGGTTGAACTCGAGCCAGGTCTGGTTCATCGTCTCCCAGACCTCGGTCGTGAGCGTGCCGCGCACCGCGCGCGCGTTCTCGCGCGCCGCGCGCAGGCACGACACGATGCTCGACGGGTTCGCCTCGTCGCTGACCATGAACGTCATCACCGACAGCGGCGTGACCTCGCCGTAGCGCTCGCGGAAGCCGCCGGTGAGCTCCGAGATGCTGAGCAGGCCGCGCCAGCCCTGCTCGGCCTTGTCGGCCGACTGCGGCAGCAGCGACATCTGGTAGTTGACGTCGAGCATGCGGGCGGTGTTCTCCGCCCTTTCCATGTAACGCGCCATCCAGAACAGGTGGTCCGCGGTGCGCGACAGCATCTCAGTCCTCCAAGACCCAGGTGTCCTTCGTGCCGCCGCCCTGCGACGAGTTGACGACGAGCGAGCCTTCCTTCAGCGCCACCCGCGTCAGGCCGCCGGGCACCATCTGCACCGTCTTGCCGGAAAGCACGAACGGGCGCAGGTCGATGTGCCGCGGCGCGACGCCGGCGTCGACGAAGGTGGGACAGGTCGACAGGCTCAGCGTCGGCTGCGCGACGTAGTTGCTCGGGTGCGCCTCGAGCGCCTTGCGGAACTCGGCGATCTCGGCCGCCGTGGCCGCCGGCCCGACGAGCATGCCGTAGCCGCCGGCGCCGTGAACTTCCTTGACGACGAGTTCGCCGAGGTGGTCGAGCACGTACTTCAGGTCCTCCGACTCGCGGCACTGGTACGTCGGCACGTTGGCGAGGATCGGCTTCTCGCCGAGGTAGAACTCGACCATCTTCGGCACGTAGGGGTAGATCGACTTGTCGTCGGCCACGCCGGTGCCGATCGCGTTGGCGAGCGTGATGTTGCCCTTGCGGTAGACCTCGAGCAGGCCGGCGCAGCCCAGCGTGCTGTCGGGGCGGAACGCCGCGGGGTCGAGGAAGTCGTCGTCGACCCGGCGGTAGATCACGTCGACGCGCTTCGGGCCCTGCGTCGTGCGCATGTAGACGAAGCCGTCGCGCACGAACAGGTCCTGGCCCTCGACGAGCTCGACGCCCATCTGCTGGGCGAGGAACGCGTGCTCGAAGTAGGCGCTGTTGTACATGCCCGGGGTGAGCACGACCACCGTCGGGTCGTTCAGGCCGGCGGGGGCGACCGCGCGCAGCGTCTCGAGCAGCAGGTCCGGGTAGTGCGCGACCGGGGCGACGCGGTGGCGCGCGAACAGCTCGGGGAACAGCCGCATCATCATCTTGCGGTCCTCGAGCATGTAGCTCACGCCCGAGGGCACGCGCAGGTTGTCCTCGAGCACGTAGTAGGTGCCCGAGCCGTCGGCATTGGCGGCGCGCACGATGTCCACGCCGGCCACGTGCGAGTAGACGCCGCCGGGCACGTCGACGCCCATCATCTCGGGGCGGAACTGGGCGTTGCGCAGCACCTGCTCGGCCGGCACGACGCCCGCCTTCAGGATCTCCTGGCCGTGGTAGACGTCGTGGATGAAGCGGTTCAGCGCCGTCACCCGCTGGCGCAGGCCGCGCTCGAGCTCGCGCCACTCGCCGGCCGGGATGATGCGCGGGATGAGGTCGAACGGGATCAGACGCTCGGTGCCCGCGCCGTCCTCGTCCTTCGCCCCGTAGACGGCGAACGTGATGCCCACGCGGCGGAAGATCACTTCCGCCTCCTCGCGGCGCGCCATCATCGTCTCGCGCGGCTGCTGCTGCAGCCAGCGCTCGTAGACCCGGTAGTGTTCGCGCACCGCTCCCCCGGCACCGTGCATCTCGTCGAAAGTCGGTCTCATCGCCTGCCGCTCCACGCCTTCGCTCGTTCCGCTAGCAAGTTACGTGCCCCAAGTTAGGGCGTCCGTCCCGATCCGGCCGCGGTGCCGCGCGATGCTTCACATCCGTACCGGGCAGCGGCGCGTCGTCACCCGCACCGTCAGTTCGTGCGCACCGCCGCCGCGGATCACGCCGCGCAGCGGCGCAACGTCGCCGAAGTCGCGGCCGACGGCGACCCGCACGTGGTCGAGGTCGGGCACGACGTCGTTCGTCGGGTCGAGCTCGAGCCAATCGCCATCGGGCGCGTCACCGTCACCGGGGCACCACACGGCCGCCCAGGCGTGCGACGCGTCGGCGCCGATCAGCAGCGGCGCCCCGGGCGGCGGCTGCGTCAGCAGGTAGCCGCTGACGTAGCGCGCGGCCAGCCCGAGCATGCGGCAGGCGCCGATCAGCACGTGGGCGAAGTCCTGGCACACGCCGCGGCGCTCCTGCACCACCTGCGCCAGCGGCGTCTCGATCGTCGTGCTCGCGCTGGCGTAGGCGAAGTCGGCATGGATGCGGTGCATCAGGTCCAGCGCCGCCTCGGCGATCGGCCGCCCGGCGGCGAACGAGGGCTGCGCGTAGTCGCGCAGGGCGTCCAGCCGCGGCACGTAGGGCGACGGCACCGCGAACTCGGTCGCCGGCTCGTAGGTGCAGCCGGCGCGGTAGGTCAGCCGCTCGCGCACCGACTCCCACGGCGGCGAGGCCTGCGGCGCCGTCGCCGCGCGCGCACGCACCCGCACCCGGCTGCGCGACAGCACGCGCAGTTCGTGGTGGGCGCCGGCGGCGGCGAAGAAGTGGCGCGTGTTGCCGAACCGGTCGACGCCGACGCTCGTGTGCGCGGGCGGCGGCTGCACGTCCAGCGTGAACGCGTCGACCTGCTGCCGCGTGTCGTCCAGCGGCCGCAGGAACGCCATGTGGTGCGCCAGCTCGACCGGCGCGGTGTAGCGGTAGTGCGTCTCGTGCTCGACGGCCAGCACGGCGAGCGCGTCGGCCGCGGCCAGCGTCGGCGCGTCCATCACACCCGCTGCAGCACGTCGGCGTCGGCGTGCGCGAAGTAGTGGCCGCCGATCTCGTTGGACAGCCACGCACCACCCTCGGCCAGGCGCGCGCACAGCACGCGCAGCGTCGCCCGCAGCCGCGCCTCGTCGCCGTCGCGCAGGTCGTCCAGCGTGATGCCGGCGCCCGCCTGCGGCAGGCGGGCGAGCCAGTCGTCGAGCATCGCCTCGGGCCCCGGCAGCTTGCGCAGCTCGATGCGCAGGCGGCGCAGCACGCCGGCGAACGCGCGCGGGTTGGCTTCGTCGAGGAACAGGGTGTCGACGAGCGCGAGCAGGTCCTGGTGGCGCTGGTAGCGGGCGCGGAACGTGATCGTGCTGTCGAACAGCTCGAGCACCAGTTCCTGGCCAGCGGCGCTGTCGAGCGCGCCAAGGTCGAGCACGGTGCCGAACTGCTGCGCCAGGCCGATCAGCCGCTCGATGAAGCGGCCCAGCGTCAGCAGCCGCCAGCCGTGGTCGCGCGTCATGCGGTCGCTCTGCGCGCCGGTGACGGCGGCCAGCTGTACCGCGAGGTGGTCCAGCGCCGGCAGCGCCACCGCCGCGCTCGGCAGCGCCGGCAGCAGCACCGCGGTCGCCTCGGGCGCCGGCGGTGGCGGCGACGGCGCGAGCGCGGCACGGAAGTCGTCGCCCATCGCCTGCACCAGCCCCCAGTGCTCGGTCGACAACCGCTCGCGCAGGCCGCCGGCGGCGCGCGCCAGGGCGGCCAGGTTGAAGCCGATGCTGGTCGCGCCGTCGACGTCGGTCAGCGCGGCGAGCACGCTGCGCTCGAAGACCGCGGGGGCGCGGTTCAGGCCGGGCACTGCCGCCGGCGCGAGGCCGGTCTGCCGGGCCAGCACCGACACCGCCTCCTGCAGCGCCGCCGGGGCGTCGCTGTCGCTGTCGATCAGCATCAGCGTCGCCCGCGCCAGGCGCACCAGCTGCTCGGTGCGCTCGGTGTAGCGGCCGAGCCAGAACAGGTTCTCGGCGGTGCGGCTGGCCACCGGGCGCCGGCGGGCGAGGATGTCGTCGACGCGCAGCCGCTGCGGCAGCATCGAGAACAGGTCGACCTGGCCGTCGGTCAGCACCCAGGTGTCGAGGCTGACCCCGCCGCGCTGCATCGACACCGTCATCGGCGCGCCGGCGGCCACGCGCGTCATGCCGCCGGGCAGCACGTGCCAGCGGCCGTGGCCGTCGGCGACCGCGTAGACGCGCAGCCCCGCGGGGCGGGTCTGGATCGCGCCGGAGCGCCACAGCGGCGCGCGCGAGAACGCGAGCCGCCCCTGCACCGTCCACGCGTCGGGGTCGGACTCGATGCGCTCGAGCGTCGGCGCCGCCTCGGTGCGCCCGCGCGGGCGCGGGAACGTGTGGCGCACGAGCTTGTCGTCGAGGTCGCCGCGCACCGCCTGCCACGCCGCGCGCTCGCCGCACCACCAGGTCGGCAGCGACGGCATCGCCAGGTCCTCGCCGAGCAGCGTCTGCGCGATCGCCGGCAGGAAGCCCTGCAGCGCCGGCGTCTCCAGGCACGCGCTGCCCAGCGCGTTGGCCATCACGAGGCGGCCGGCGCGCACCGCCTGCAGCAGCCCGGGCACGCCGAGCGTCGAGTCGGCGCGCAGCTCGAGCGGGTCGCACCAGTCGTCGTCGAGCCGCCGCAGCAGCGCGTGCACCGGCTCGAGCCCCTCGACCGTCTTCAGGTAGAGGCGGTCGTCGCGCACCGTCAGGTCACCCCCATCGACGAGCGGCACGCCGAGGTAGCGCGCGAGGTAGGCGTGCTCGAAGTAGGTCTCGCTGTAGGGCCCGGAGGTCAGCAGCGCGATGCGCGGCGACGCGCCGCCGGCCACCGCCGACGCCTGCGCCTCCACGGTGTCGAGCAGCCGCCGGTAGGCCGAGGCGATGTGCTGCACGCGCAGCTCGCGGAACGCCTCGGGGAACAGTCGCGAGACGATCAGCCGGTTGTGCAGCACGTAGCCCAGGCCCGACGGGTTCTGCGTGCGCTGGGCGACGATCCACCAGTGGCCGTCGGGGCCGCGCGCGAGGTCGAAGGCGACGATGTGCAGGTGCAGATCGCCCGGCGCCCGCGTGCCGTGCAGCGGCCGCAGGTACCCCGGGTGGCGGTACAGCAGCGTGGCCGGCAGCAGCGCCTGGTGCAGCAGGCGCTGCGGGCCGTAGAGGTCGGCCATCATGCGGTCGAGCAGCCGCGCGCGCTGCTCGACGCCGCGCTCGATCACCGCCCAGTCGTCGGGCTCGACGAGCAGTGGCAGCACCTCGAGCGGCCACGGCCGCACCGGGCCGGCGCCGCCGGCCGGCTGGTCGCCATATACGTTGTGCGTGATGCCGTCGGCGCGGATCTGCTGCGCGACGTGGCGCGCGCGGGCGTCGATCTCGGCGCGCGCGGCCGCCACGTCGTACGGCAGCCAGTCGAAGAAGCGCTGCCAGCAGGCGCGCACCCGCCCGGCGCCGGCCGGGCCCGGCTCGTGCAGCTCGTCGTGCAGCGACGTGTACGCGGCGTCGGCCGGCGGCTCGCGCTGCAGCAGCGCGTCCAGGAGCGACGCCCCCGGTTCCCCCGGCGGGACATCCGACATCGGTTGGGCGGCACTCACGCGGTGTCGTGGCCGGGCGCTCGGCACTCGGGAGACGGTCCGCCCGACGTTAACCGAGGCGCAGGTCGAGCGTGAACGGGAATTCCCGGCTCGGCTGCGCCGGCGCGACCTTCATCGTGCCCGGCGTGTGGCCGAACTTGAAGAAGCGCGCCAGGCGCCGGCTCTCGGCCTCGTAGGCGTTGACCGGGAACGTGTCGTAGTTGCGCCCGCCCGGGTGCGCGACGTGGTAGCGGCAGCCGCCGAGCGATCGCTGCAGCCAGTTGTCGACGACGTCGAACGTCAGCGGCGCGTGCACGCCGATCGTCGGGTGCAGCGCCGACGGAGGCTGCCAAGCGCGGTAGC
>CALIDR010000176.1 GCA_938022295.1 uncultured Burkholderiaceae bacterium | reverse complement strand
CGTCACCTGCCACGGCGTCAGGTTGGCGTAGATCTCCTTCGTCAGCTGCTGGCTCTTCTTGTCCAGGCGCTCGATCTCCTCCGAGATGTCGACCGCCGACTCGTTCTGCACGAAGCGCAGTTCCTCGATCTTGGTCTCGAGTTCGGCGATCGGCTGCTCGAAGTCCAGGAAGTGGCGTTTGCTCATGGGCTGAAGCTCCTTGCGAAGTCAGTAATCCACCGGCAGCGGGTCCAGGCTGCGCCAGACGTACCAAGTCGCGACCGAGCGGAACGGGGCCCAGGCGTCGCCGACCTCGCGCGCCTCGGCGCGCGTCACCGGCTCGCCGCTGAAGTAGTTCAGGCTGATGCCCTTGATCAGGCCGATGTCGTCGAGCGGCAGCACGTTCGGCCGCAGCAGGTGGAAGATCAGGAACATCTCGGCCGTCCAGCGGCCGATGCCGCGGATCGAGACCAGCTCGTCGACGATTTCCTCGTCGTCCATCGAGGGCCAGCGTCCGACGTGGACCGTGCCGTCGACGAAGTGGGCGGCGAGGTCGCGCAGGTACTCGACCTTGCGCGCCGACAGGCCCGAGCCGCGCATTGCCTCGGTGTCGAGCGCGAGCACTGCCGCCGGGTCGAGCACCGGGCCGCGGTCGGCCGCCAGCGCCGCGAAGCGCTCCCACACCGACTGCGCCGCCTTGACCGAGATCTGCTGGCCGACGATCGAGCGCGCCAGCGTCGTGAACGCGTCGCCGCGGCTTTGCAGCCGCGCCTCGCCGAAGCGCGGGATCAGCTTGCGCATCACGCGGTCGCGCTTGGCGAGGTGCCGGCACGCGTCGTCCCAGTAGTCGGGCGTCACGAGTGCCGAGGCGCAGGCCGCCGCCATCGCCCTATGCCCTGACCCAGGTCGTGCCCTGGGGGCCGTCCTGCAGCACCACGCCCTGCGCCGCCAGTTCGTCGCGGATGCGGTCGGCGAGCGCGAAGTCGCGCACGCGCTTGGCCTGCGCGCGCTCGGCGATGCGGCGCTCGATCGCCGCCGCGTCGACCGCGGCGCCGCCGCCCTGCAGGAACGCGCGCGGCGCCTGCTGCAGGATGCCGAGCGTGGCGCCGAGCGCCTTCAGCTGCCCGGCCGCGGCGGGCGAGCGGGTGCGGTTGACCTCGCCCGCGAGCTCGAACAGCACGGCGAGCGCCGCCGGCGTGTTGAAGTCGTCGTTCATCGCCGCGCGGAACGCCGCCGGCGCGGGCTGCGCCCAGTCCGGCGCCGCGCCGTCGGGCGCCACCGCGTCGAGCGCGGTGTACAGCCGGCGCAGCGCGTGGCGGGCGTCTTCGAGATGCGCGTCGCTGAAGTTGAACGGACTGCGGTAGTGCGTGCGCAGCATGAAGAAGCGCAGCGTCTCGCCGTCGGTCGACTTCAGCACGTCGCGGATCGTGAAGAAGTTGCCCAGCGACTTGGACATCTTCTCGTCGTCGACGTTGAGGAAGCCGTTGTGCATCCACGTGCGCGCGAACGGCTTGCCGTTGGCGCCCTCGCTCTGCGCGATCTCGTTCTCGTGGTGCGGGAACTGCAGGTCCAGCCCTCCGCCGTGAATGTCGAACGTCTCGCCGAGCAGCGCGCAGCTCATCGCCGAGCACTCGATGTGCCAGCCCGGGCGCCCAGGGCCGAACGGGCTCGGGTACTTCGCGTCGTCGGGCTCGTCGGGCTTGGCGGCCTTCCACAGCACGAAGTCCAGCGGGTCCTCCTTGCCCTCGTGCACGGCGACGCGCTCGCCGGCGCGCAGCTCGTCGAGCGACTTGCCGGAGAGCTTGCCGTAGCCCGGGAAACGGCGCACCGCGAAGTTGACGTCGCCGTCGGGGGCGCGGTAGGCGAGCCCCTTGCGTTCGAGCGTGCCGATCATCGCCAGCATCTGCGGCACGTAGTCGGTCGCGCGCGGCTCGTGCGTCGGCGGCAGCAGGCCGATGGCGCCGATGTCGGCGTGCATCGCGGCGATCATCTCGTCGGTGAGCCGGCGGATCGCGACGCCGCGCTCGAGCGCGCGCTTGATGATCTTGTCGTCGATGTCGGTGATGTTGCGCACGTAGGTCACGTCGTAGCCGAGCGTGCGCAGCCATCGGTAGACGACGTCGAACGCGGTCATCATCCGCGCGTGGCCCATGTGGCACAGGTCGTAGACCGTCATCCCGCACACGTACATGCGCACGCGCCCGGGCTCGATCGGCGTGAAGGTCTCCAGCGCGCGGGTCAGCGAGTTGTGGATGCGAAGCGTCATCGCGTGCGGACAAAGGCAACGGCCTCGACGAGGAGACCCCGTCCAAGGCCGCTGGCTAGAATCCGGATCAGTATAGCGGTGGGCCTGCGGGCCCCGGGAGCACGATTTCGATGATGTGGACGATGACGATTGCCGCCCTCGCGGCGGCGGCGCTGACGGCGCTGCCGGCGTGGGCGCAGAAGGTGAAGCTGGCCACGACGATGGGCGACATCGTGCTCGAGCTCGACGCCGAGAAGGCGCCGAAGACGGTCGAGAACTTCGTCGCCTACGTCAAGGCCGGCCACTACGACGGCACCGTGTTCCACCGCGTGATCGACGGCTTCATGATCCAGGGCGGCGGCTTCACGCCCGACATGACGCAGAAGCCCACGCGCGCGCCGATCGCGCTCGAGAGCCGCAACGGCCTGCAGAACAAGCGCTACACGGTGGCGATGGCGCGCACCATGGTGCCCGACTCGGCGACGTCGCAGTTCTTCATCAACGTCGCGGACAACGCGTTCCTCGACCAGGCCAACGCGCGCGACGGCCACGGCTACGCGGTGTTCGGCAAGGTCGTCGCCGGCGCGGACGTCGTCGACAGGATCAAGGCGGTGCCCGTGGCCAACAAGGGCGGGCACCAGAACGTTCCCGTCACACCGGTGGTCATCCAGAAGGCCACGCTGGAGCCCTGACATGACCAAGACCGTGGAGATGACGACCAGCGCGGGCACGATGCGCATCGAGCTCGACGACGCCAGGGCGCCGGCCAGCGTCGCCAACTTCCTCGACTACGTGAACCGCGGCCACTACGACGGCACGGTGTTCCACCGCGTGATCAAGGGCTTCATGATCCAGGGCGGCGGCTTCGAGCCCGGGATGAAGCAGAAGCCCACCGCGGCGCCGATCGCCAACGAGGCCGCCAACGGGCTGAAGAACGAGCGCTACACGCTGGCGATGGCGCGCACCTCGGCGCCGCACTCGGCCACCGCGCAGTTCTTCATCAACACGACCGACAACGACTTCCTGAACTTCAGGTCGGAGACGCCGCAGGGCTGGGGCTATGCGGTGTTCGGCCGCGTCGTGGCCGGCACCGAGGTCGTCGACGCGATCGAAGGCGTGAAGACCGGCCGCCGCGGCATGCACGACGACGTGCCGCTCGACGACGTCGTGATCCTCAAGGTCGCCGTCGTCTGACGATGGCCCCGCCGGGCTGGCAGCTGCCGGGCCTGTCCGAGCTCGCGGCGCCCGCGCACTGGCAGGCCGTCGACTTCGTCTCGGACCTCCACCTCGCCGACGCCGCCGGCGCGACGTTCGCCGCCTGGGCGGCCTACATGCGCACGACCGATGCCGACGCCGTGTTCGTGCTCGGCGACCTGTTCGAGGCCTGGGTCGGCGACGACGCGCGCCACGAGCCGTTCGAGGCCGCGTGCGTCGCGGTGCTGGCCGACGCCGCGAGCCGCCGCCAGGTCGGCTTCATGGCCGGCAACCGCGACTTCCTGCTCGGCGCGGCGACGCTGCGCGAGTGCGGCGCGATCGCGCTGCGCGACCCGACGCTGCTCGACGCGTTCGGCGAGCGCGTGCTGCTGACGCACGGCGACCAGCTGTGCCTGGCCGACGTCGAGTACCAGCGCTTTCGCGCCCAGGCGCGCAGCGACGCCTGGCGCGACGGCGTGCTCGCGCTGCCGATCGCGCAGCGGCGCGCGCTGGCTGCGCAGATGCGCGACGCCAGCCGGCAGCGACAGGGCGCAGGGCCGGCGGACACCGACATCGACGCCGGCGCCGCCGTGGCGTGGCTTCACGCCGCCGGCTGCCGCCACCTCGTGCACGGCCACACGCACCGCCCCGCCGACGAGGCGCTGGCCCCCGGCTTCGAGCGCCACGTGCTCGGCGACTGGGATCTCGACGCCGAGCCGCCGCGCGGCGACGTGCTGCGCCTGACCCGCGACGGCTTCCGCCGGCGCCGCATCGCCGCCCGATGATCGGCCGCTGGCTCGAGCGCCTGCGGCAGCGCCGGGAGGCGCGCGTGCTCGCCCGGCGCGAGATCCCCGAGGCGCTGTGGCAGCGCACGCTGCAGCGCTACCCGTTCCTCGCCCGGCGCAGCGCGGCCGACCTCGCCGAGCTGCGGCGCCTGGCGAGCCTGTTCCTCGACCGCAAGGAGTTCACCGGCGCCGGTGGCTTCGTCGTCGACGACGCCACCGCGGTCGCCGTCGCCGCCCAGGCGTGCCTGCCGGTGCTCAGGCTCGGGCTCGGCGCCTACGACGGCTTCGTCGGCATCGTGATCCATCCGACGCAGGTCGTGGCCCGGCGCGAGGTGACCGACGACGCCGGCGTGGTGCACCACTACGACGAGGTGCTCGCCGGCGAGGCGATGCCCGGCGGCCCGCTGATGCTCAGCTGGGCCGACGTCGACGCCGCCGGCGACGGCGACGACGGCCCGTACAACGTCGTGATCCACGAATTCGTGCACGTCATCGACATGATCGACGGCGAGGCCGACGGCGTGCCGCCGCTGCCCGACGCGCAGGCGCTCGCCCGCTGGCACGAGGTGCTGCACTACGCCTACGACCGCTTCTGCGAACGCGTGACCTGCGGCTACGACACCGTGCTCGACCCTTACGGCGCCGAGGCGCCGGGCGAATTCTTCGCCGTCGCGAGCGAAGCCTTCTTCGTCGCCCCGCAGGCGATGAAGGAGGAACAGCCGGCGCTGTACCGGCTGTTCGTCGACTTCTACCGCCAGGACCCGGCGGCTGCGGCCTGACCCGCGTCAGGCCGTGGCCGGCTCGGCCTTCGGCTTGTCGCTCTTCTTCGGGTCGATGTCGAGCTTGACCTCGCCGCCGTCGTCGATGTCCACCGTCAGCCGACCGCCGTCGACGAGCCGCCCGAACAGCAGCTCGTCGGCCAGCGCGCGGCGGATCGTGTCCTGGATCAGGCGCTGCATCGGGCGCGCGCCCATCAGCGGGTCGAAGCCCTTCTTGGCCAGGTGGCGGCGCAGCGCGTCGGTGAACGTGACCTCGACCTTCTTCTCGGCGAGCTGGCTCTCGAGCTGGAGCAGGTACTTGTCGACCACGCGCAGGATGATCTCCTCGTCGAGCGCGCGGAACGACACGATCGCGTCGAGCCGGTTGCGGAACTCGGGCGTGAACAGGCGCTTGATGTCGGCCATCTCGTCGCCCTGCTCGCGCTTGGTCGTGAAGCCGATCGTGGCCTTGTTCATCGTCTCGGCGCCCGCGTTCGTCGTCATGATGATGATGACGTTGCGGAAGTCGGCCTTGCGCCCGTTGTTGTCGGTGAGCGTGCCGTGGTCCATCACCTGCAGCAGCACGTTGAAGACGTCGGGGTGCGCCTTCTCGATCTCGTCGAGCAGCAGCACGGCGTGCGGCTTCTTGCTGATCGCCTCGGTCAGCAGCCCGCCCTGGTCGAAGCCGACGTAGCCGGGCGGCGCGCCGATCAGGCGGCTCACCGCGTGGCGCTCCATGTACTCCGACATGTCGAAGCGGATCAGCTCGATGCCGAGGATGTAGGCGAGCTGCTTGGCGACCTCGGTCTTGCCGACACCGGTGGGGCCGCTGAACAGGAACGAGCCGATCGGCTTGTCGGGCTTGCCCAGGCCCGAGCGCGCCATCTTGATCGCCGCGGCCAGCGCGTCGATCGCCGGGTCCTGGCCGAAGACGACGCTCTTCAGGTCGCGATCGAGCGTCTTGAGCTTGCTGCGGTCGTCGCTGGAGACGCTGGCCGGCGGGATGCGCGCGATCTTGGCGACGATGTCCTCGACCTCGCTGCGCGTGATCGTCTTCTTCTGCTTGTTCTTCGGCAGGATGCGCTGCGCGGCGCCCGCCTCGTCGATGACGTCGATCGCCTTGTCGGGCAGGTGGCGGTCGTTGATGTACTTGGCCGAGAGCTCGGCGGCGGCCTGCAGCGCGCCGAGCGCGTACTTGACGTTGTGGTGGTCCTCGAAGCGGCTCTTCAGGCCCTTGAGGATCTCGATCGTCTGCTCGACCGACGGCTCGACGACGTCGACCTTCTGGAAGCGGCGCGACAGCGCGGCGTCCTTCTCGAAGATGCCGCGGTACTCGGTGAACGTCGTCGCGCCGATGCACTTCATCGCGCCGCTGGACAGCGCCGGCTTGAGCAGGTTGCTGGCGTCGAGCGTGCCGCCCGAGGCCGCGCCGGCGCCGATCAGCGTGTGGATCTCGTCGATGAACAGGATCGCGCGCGGCTGGTCCTTCAGCTGCTTGAGCACGCCCTTCAGGCGCTGCTCGAAGTCGCCGCGGTACTTGGTGCCCGCCAGCAGCGCGCCCATGTCGAGCGCGTAGACGACCGAGTCGGCGAGCACCTCGGGCACCTCGCCCTGGGTGATGCGCCACGCCAGCCCCTCGGCGATGGCGGTCTTGCCCACGCCCGCCTCGCCGACCAGCAGCGGGTTGTTCTTGCGCCGCCGGCACAGCACCTGGATCACCCGCTCGACCTCGAGCTCGCGGCCGATCAGCGGGTCGATGCGGCCCTCGCGGGCGAGCGCATTCAGGTTTTGCGTGAACTGATCCAGCGGCGAGCCCTTGCCCTCGCTGCCGTCGTCCTTCTCGCCGTCGCTGCTGCCGCTGCTCTCGCTGGACTTGCTCGGCTCGGGCGGCTCGGACTTCTTGATGCCGTGGGCGATGTAGTTGACGACGTCCAGCCGCGTCACGCCCTGCTGGTGCAGGTAGTAGACGGCGTGCGAGTCCTTCTCGCCGAAGATCGCCACCAGCACGTTGGCGCCGGTGACTTCCTTCTTGCCGCTGCCGGTGGACTGCACGTGCATGATCGCGCGCTGGATCACGCGCTGGAAGCCGAGCGTGGGCTGGGTGTCGACCTCCTCGGTGCCGCCGACGGTGGGCGTGTTCTCCTTGATGAACGTCGTCAGGCTCTTGCGCAGGTCGTCGATGTTGGCCGCGCAGGCGCGCAGCACCTCGGCCGCCGACGGGTTGTCCAGCAGCGCGAGCAGCAGGTGCTCGACGGTGATGAACTCGTGCCGCTGCTGGCGCGCGTCGACGAACGCCATGTGCAGGCTGACTTCCAGTTCTTGCGCGATCATGCGGCCTCCATAATGCACTGCAACGGGTGCCCCGCCCTCTTGGCGGTGGCCAGCACCAGCTCGACTTTCGTCGCGGCGACGTCCTTCGTGAACACGCCGCACACCCCCCGCCCCTCGTGGTGGATCTTCAGCATGATCTGGGTGGCGGTCTCCAGATCGTGGCGGAAGTACTCCTGCAGCACCATCACGACGAATTCCATCGGCGTGTAGTCGTCGTTCAGCATGACGACCTGGTACATGCGCGGCGGCGTGGTCTTCTGGGCCTGGCGCTCGACGACGACCGCGCCCTGGCCGTCGTCCGGGCGCGGCAGCGGGCGGGGTGTCTTGGGCGGTTTCGAGGCGTTCGAAGCCATCGAATTCGATTCTATAGATTCGCGCCGTTTCGCGGCGCCGGCGCCATCTTGCCCCGCCCGGGCGGCGCCGTCCGGGCGAGGGCCGGCGGGGAACGGCCGCTTTTCCCGCCGTCGGCGGCACGCGGCCGGCCGGAGCGCCCCCACCGGCACCGCGCGACGGACGCGCCCAGCGCTTGTCCAGACGGCGGCGGGCGCCGGTGTTGCGTCGGCTTGACACTTCGCGAACCCGAGGTCGACAATTTCCATTCCTCGGTTGTCGCAAGGGGTACGACATGGCCATCGGCATCGTCAAGTGGTTCAACGACGCAAAGGGCTTCGGTTTCATCGAGCCCGAGGGAGGCGGCGCCGACGTGTTCGCCCACTTCTCGGCGATCCAGATGGAGGGGTTCCGCACCCTCAAGCAGGGCAGCCGGGTGAGCTACGACCGCGTCCAGGGCCCCAAGGGCGACCTCGCGCAGAACATCCAGCCGCTGGACATGCCGGCGCCGAAAGCCGGCAAGACGCCGGGCGTCGCGACGGCGCAGCAGTAGCCGCCGCGCCGGGTGCAGGCGCCGCCGGGCCGGCTGCCGCGCACCCCGGGAAACGACGAGGCCCGCGTGGAGCGGGCCTCTCGGAGACGGCGTCCGGGGCGGTGCGCCCGCCCCCGCACCGTCACATGTGGTCGATCATGACCTGCCCGAAGCCCGAGCAGCTCACCTGCGTGGCGCCCTCCATCAGGCGCGCGAAGTCGTAGGTCACCTTCTTGCTCAGGATCGCCTTTTCCATGCTGCTGATGATGAGGTCGGCGGCCTCGGTCCAGCCCATGTGGCGCAGCATCATCTCGGCCGACAGGATCTCCGAGCCGGGGTTGACGTAGTCCTTGCCGGCGTACTTCGGCGCCGTGCCGTGGGTGGCTTCGAACATCGCCACCGAATCCGACAGGTTCGCTCCCGGGGCGATGCCGATGCCGCCGACCTGCGCCGCCAGCGCGTCGGAGATGTAGTCGCCGTTGAGGTTGAGCGTGGCGATCACGCTGTATTCGGCCGGGCGCAGCAGGATCTGCTGCAGGAAGGCGTCGGCGATCGAGTCCTTGACGACGATGTCCTTGCCCGTCTTGGGGTTCCTGAACTTCCACCACGGGCCGCCGTCGATCGGCTGGGCGCCGAACTCGCGCTGCGCCAGCGCGTAGCCCCAGTCGCGGAAGCCGCCCTCGGTGAACTTCATGATGTTGCCCTTGTGCACGAGCGTCACGCTGGGCTTGTCGTTGTCGATCGCGTACTGGATCGCCTTGCGCACCAGGCGCTCGGTGCCCTCGATCGACACCGGCTTGACGCCGATGCCCGACGTCTCGGGGAAGCGGATCTTCGTGACCCCCATCTCCTCGATCAGGAACTTGATGACCTTCTTCGCCTTCTCGCTCCTGGCCTCCCACTCGATGCCGGCGTAGATGTCCTCCGAGTTCTCGCGGAAGATCACCATGTTGGTCTTCTCGGGCTCCTTCAGCGGGCTGGGCACGCCCTTGAAGTACTGGATCGGGCGCAGGCAGACGTACAGGTCGAGCTCCTGGCGCAGCGCGACGTTCAGGCTGCGGATGCCGCCGCCCACCGGCGTCGTCAGCGGCCCCTTGATCGAGACGACGTAGTCGCGCACCGCGTGCAGCGTCTCCTCGGGCAGCCAGACGTCGGGGCCGTACACGCGAGTGCTCTTCTCGCCGGCGTAGACCTCCATCCAGTGGATCTTGCGCCGGCCGCCGTAGCTCTTCTCGACCGCGGCGTCGACGACCTTGAGCATCACCGGCGTGATGTCGAAGCCGGTGCCGTCGCCCTCGATGTACGGAATGATCGGCTGGTCCGGCACGTTGAGCGAGAAGTCCGCGTTGACGGTGATCTTCTGCCCTTGCGCGGGCACTTTGATGTGCTGGTACATGGATGCCACTCCGTCGGGTTGCTGCGCTGCGCGCGGATTCTAGGGTGGGCCTCTGTCGGGCGACTGACACGCCGCCCTGCCACCCGTCCGAGCGGTCAGCCGAGGCAGTAGGCGACGACGCGCGCGCCCAGGTCGTGGAACAGCGCCCACGCCGACACCGACGCCAGCCCGAGGCCGGCGAGCCGCACCGCCCCGCCGCCGGCCAGCCAGCCCGCGCCGGGCGCGCCGACGCGCCACCACAGCGCCGGCCCGAGCCACAGCCCGACCGAGGTGCCGACCGCGAACGCGGCCATGATGGCCGCACCGCCGAGCGCGCCGTTGCCGAGCGCGGCCATCACCAGCGCCGAGTGCAGCAGCCCGCACGGCCACGCGAGCCACAGGCTGCCGGCCGCGGCGGCCTTGCCGAGCCCGCTGCGCCCCCCGCGGTCGCCGGGGCCGAACATCGGCTGCCCGGCGGCCGTGCCGCCCGGCACGCCCGCCGCCGCCAGTTCGCGCGCCGTGCCGCGGCCGAGGTTCTCGAGGAACGCCGGCTGCCGGCCGTGCCACAGCAGCCATAAGCCCAGCCCGAGCGCGGCGGCGTGCACCCGCGTCCACAGCGGCCGCAGCGCCGGCGACCACTGCGCGATGACGCCGAGCGCGCCGACGCCGGCGGCGGCGACGGCGCCGCCGGCCGCGTAGCTGGCGAGCCTGCCGAGGTGCAACGCCAGCAGCGCGCGCTGCGGCTGCCCGCCGCCGCAGCGCCCGGCGATGCCGGCGCACGCGGCACCGCACATCGCGACGCAGTGCGGCGATCCGGCCAGCCCCATCAGCAGGGCACTGAGCGCGAGGGCGGCTTCCACGCCGGCAAGTATCGGGCAGCGGGCCTCAGATGATGCGCGAGAAGCGTTCGCGCGTGCGGTCGGCCTGCAGGTAGCGGTCGAACACCAGGGCGACGCCGCGCACGAAGTACCAGCCCAGCGGCGTGACCTCGATGCTGTGCCCGGTGAGCTCGACGAGCCCGAGCTCCGCCAGCGGCCGCAGCCGCTCGAGCTCGGCGGCGAAATAGTCCTGCATGCGCAGCAGGTGCGCGAGCTCGATCGACTCGAAGTCGACCCGCCCCTGGCACATCAGCGCCATGATCACGGCCCGGCGCACGAGGTCGTCGCGCGTCAGCGCGAGCCCCCGCTCGACCGCGAACTGGCGCTGGCGCATCGCGTCGTAGTACTGGTCCAGCGTCTTGGCGTTCTGGCTGTACGTCGCGCCGACGCGGCCGATCGCCGACACCCCGAGCCCGATCAGGTCGCAGTCGGGCTGCGTGCTGTAGCCCTGGAAGTTGCGGTGCAGCCGCCCCTGCCGCTTGGCCACCGCGAGCGAGTCGCCGGGCAGCGCGAAGTGGTCCATCCCGATGTAGGCGTAGCCCAGGCCCTGGAAGCCGCGCAGCGCGATGCCGAGCATCGCGACGCGGTCGGCGGGCGGCGGCAGATCGGCCGGGTCGATCCGCCGCTGCGGCTTGAAGCGCGCCGGCAGGTGCGCGTAGGCGTACAGCGCGATGCGGTCCGGGCGCAGCTGCCCCACCTGTTCGATCGTGCGTTGCAGCGACTGCGGCGTCTGCTTCGGCAGGCCGTAGATCAGGTCGACGTTCGTCGACTCGAAGCCAAGCTCGCGCGTGCTCGTCATCAGGTCGCGCACCATCTCGAACGACT
>CALIDR010000175.1 GCA_938022295.1 uncultured Burkholderiaceae bacterium | reverse complement strand
CGCGATCCCGGCCGGCGAACGCGAGTCGTACGCCGGCGTCGCGGCGCGGCTCGGCCGGCCGGCGGCCGCGCGCGCCGTCGGAGCGGCGGTCGGCCGCAACCCGATCGCCGTCGTCGTGCCGTGCCACCGCGTCGTCGGCCGCGACGGCTCGCTCACCGGCTACGCCGGCGGCCTCGAGCGCAAGCGCGCCCTGCTCGCGCTCGAAGCGGCGGCGCGGCCGTGACGCGGCGCCAGGGCGCCGAACTGCTGCTGCTGGCGGCGATCTGGGGCGCATCGTTCCTGTTCATGCGCCTGGGCGCCGGCGAGTTCGGGGCACTGGCGCTGGCCGCCGTGCGGGTGGCCGTCGCGGCGGCGGTGCTGCTGCCGCTGCTCGCGCTGCGCGGCCATGGCGAGGCGCTGCGACGCCACTGGCGGCCGATCGCGATCGTCGGCCTGCTCGCCTCGGCGCTGCCGTTCGTCGCCTTCGCGCACGCCGCGCTCGCGATCAGCGCCGGCCTGTCGTCGATCTTCAACTCGACGGTGCCGCTGTGGGGCGCGCTCGTCGCGTGGCTGTGGCTCGGCGAACGTCCGGCCGCCTCGCGCGCGCTGGGCCTGGCGATCGGGTTCGGCGGCGTGCTGGCGCTCGGCTCGGGCAAGGCGAGCTTCACCGGCGGCGTAGCCGGCCCGAGCACCGGCAGCGCCGTGCTCGCCTGCCTGGTGGCCTCCGCGATGTACGGCTTCGCCGCCAACTACACGCGCCGCGCGCTGGCCGGCGTGCCGGCGCTGGCCACTGCCGCGGGCAGCCAGCTCGCCGCCGCGGTCGTGCTCGTCCCGGCCGCTGCATGGGCCTGGCCGGCGCAGCCGCCGTCGCCCGCGGCGTGGGGCGCGGCGCTCGCGCTCGGCGTGCTGTGCACCGGGCTGGCGTACCTGCTGTACTTCCGGCTCATCGAGCGCGTCGGCGCTGCCGAGGCGATGAGCGTGACCTACCTCATCCCGCTGTTCGGCGTCTTCTGGGGCTGGGCCGCGCTCGGCGAGACGGTGACGCCGGCGATGGCCGTCTGGGGAGCCGTGATCCTCGCCGGCGTGGCGATCGCCAACGGTGCCCTGGCCCGAGGCGGCGCCCCCGCCGGCCGGCCCCGGGCCTGACGCGGCGCTGATAGCCGAGCGGTGCCGTCGGCCAATCGTCGCGCGCTGCGGGTAAATCATGAGGCCGCCGGCCTCGCGCAGGCGTCACCATTCGTATGCGCGCATGCGCATACATCAAATTGAATCCACAATCCCGAGCGGACCCGACCCACGCTGCGCCACGTGCCCGCCCCGCGGTGCCCGGCGCCGGGGCGGCCGCCGTTCCGACCCGAGGAGATCAGGGCATGACATCACGCATCACCGCGGCCGCGGCTTCGGCGCTCGTCGCCGCCGGGGCACTGGCCGTGCCGGCGCAGGCCGCCACACCCGAGGAGCAGCGCCTGTACACGCGCGCGCTGGCCGCCACCTGCGCCCAGTGCCACGGGCCGGACGGCCGCGCCGTCGAGGGCGAGGCGATGATCCGCCTGGCCGGCCGCGACCCGAACTACCTGCTCACGCAGTTGCTCGCGTTCCGCAGCGGCCAGCGCCCGGCGACGGTCATGCACCAGATCACCAAGGGCTACTCGCCGGAGCAGCTCGAGGCGATCTCGCAGTACTTCGCCAACGTCAAGTGAAGGAGCGCAGGCGATGAAGCGCAGACAGATCGTCCAGGGGCTCGGCTCGCTCGCCGCGCTCGGTGCGGTGGCCACGCTCGGCGGCTGCGCCACCGGCGCGGGCCGTGCGAGCAAGGGGCACGTCGTCGTCGTCGGCGGCGGCTATGGCGGCGCGACGGCATCGAAGTACGTGCGCAAGCTGTCGGAGTACAAGATCGACGTGACCCTCGTCGAGCCGAACCCGCAGTTCGTCTCGTGCCCGATCAGCAACCTCGTGATCGGCGGCACGCGCACGATGGCCGACATCACGAACCCGTACGACGGGCTCGCGAAGAACCACGGCGTCAAGCTGGTGCGCGACACCGTCACCGTCATCGAGCCGGCGAAGAAGGAAGTCCGGCTCGCCGGCGGCCAGACGCTGAAGTACGACAAGCTGGTCGTCGCCCCGGGCATCGACTTCATGTGGGACCGCATCGAGGGGCTGCAGGCGGCCAACGCCGCCGGCCAGATCCTGCACGCGTGGAAGGCGGGGCCGGAGACGGTGGCGCTGCGCCAGCAGCTCGAGGCGATGCGCGACGGCGGCGTCTACGCGCTCGTGATTCCCGAGGCGCCGTACCGCTGCCCGCCCGGGCCGTACGAGCGCGCGAGCGTGGTGGCGGCGTACTTCAAACGCACCAAGCCGAAGTCGAAGGTGCTGATCCTGGACGCCAACAACGACGTGACGTCCAAGGGCCCGCTGTTCAAGGCGGCGTGGAAGGACATCTACGGCCCGATGGTCGAGTACCGCCCGCTGCACAAGGCGGTGGCCGTCGACGGCGCGACGCGCACCGTCAAGTTCGAGGTCCAGGAAGACGTCAAGGCCGACGTGCTGAACGTGATGCCGGTCATGCGCGCCGGCAAGATCGCGGTGGACACCGGCCTCGCGAACGCCAACGACCGCTGGTGCCACACGCACTTCCTGACCTTCGAGTCGACGGCGGCGAAGGACGTGCACGTCATCGGCGACGCGATCCAGGTCGCGCCGGGCATGCCGAAGTCGGGCCACATGGCCAACTCGCACGCGAAGGTCACGGCGTCGGCGATCGTCGCCGAGCTCAACGGCTGGCAGGTCAACCCGCATCCGATGATCACCAACGTGTGCATGAGCTTCGTCGACGAGACGCACGTGATCCACGTCGCGAGCGTGCACGAGTACGTGACGACGGAGAAGACGTTCCGCACGATCGGCGGCTCGGGCGGCGTCTCCGACGCGCGCAACGAGCTCGAGGGCGTCTACGCCCAGGCGTGGGCGAAGAACATCTGGGCCGACGTCCTCACCTGAACGCCGCCGCCGGCGGCCTTCACCGGAAGGGGGCTTCGGCCCCCTTCCCTTTTCCCGCGGACGTGCCGCGCAGCCCCGTCCGTTCCCGTCGCGGCGGCGGCCCCCCGTTCGGCGCCGTCAGGCCGCCTCTCGCTGACCCACGTAAGCGGCGAACGTCTGCTCGAGCCACGGCCCGGCGTGCTCGACGATGAAGGCGCGCAGCGCGTCGGCCGACGGCGACAGCTTCTTGTTGGCCAGCCGCACGACGTGCCAGTCGCGCATCAGCGGCGTGCCGGGCACGTCGAGGATCACGAGGTCGCCGGTGCGCAGCTCGAGCGCGAGCGTGTGCAGGCTGATGAAGGCCAGGCCCATGTTCGCCATCACGGCCTGCTTGATCGTCTCGCTGCTGCCCATCATCACGGTGTGCCGCGGCTCGACGCGGTGCGCGGCGAAGTAGCCCTCCATCACCGTGCGCGAGCCCGAGCCGGGTTCGCGCAGCAGCAGCGTCTCCTGCGCGAGCTGCTGCGCGGTGACGCCGCGCGTGCGGGCGAGCGGGTGCTCGGGCGACGCGATCACGACGTGCGGGTGCGGCGCGAACGCCTCGGCCACGGTGTCGAGCTCGGCCGGCGGGCGCCCCATCACGCAAAGGTCGACCTCGTTGCGCGCCAGCATGTGCACGAGCTGGTCGCGGTTGGCCACCGTCAGGTTCACCTCGACCTCGGGCTCCTGGGCGCGGAACAGCGCGAGCAGCCGCGGCACGAAGTACTTGCCGGTGCTGACCACGGCCAGCGCGATCGTGCCGCCGCGCCCGCCGGCCAGCAGCGCAATGCGCTCCTCGGTGCGGCGGATCTCGGCCAGGATCGTCGCCGCGGTCTGCCGCATCTCGTCACCCGCGGTCGTCAGGTACATCTTGCGGCCGATCTTCTCGAACAGCGGCAGGCCCACCAGGTCCTCGAGCTGCTTGACCTGCATCCACACCGCCGGCTGCGTCAGGTGCAGTTCCTCCGACGCACGCGCGAAGTTGAGGTGCTGCGCCGCGACGGCGAAGATCTGCAACTGGCGCAGCGTGACGTTGCGGATGCGGTTCTCGGGCGGCTTCATGAGTCGCGACGCATGAACTTCAGGATCCTCTTAGTCCAGCGATTACTCGAAGTAAGTTCACTTTAAACGATTCCCTGCCTACAGTGGGGCCATGCCGTCGCGATCGACGGCGACCGCGCAGCCGACCAAGGAGACCACCGTGGGCCACATGACCGAAGCGACCCAGATCACCGACGCGAAGAAGCGCTACAGCGCAGGCGTGCTCAAGTATCGCCAGATGGGCTACTGGGTGCCCGACTACGTGCCGAAGGACACCGACACGATCTGCCTGTTCCGCATCACGCCGCAGGAAGGCGTCGACCCCGTCGAGGCGGGTGCGGCGGTGGCCGGCGAGTCGAGCACGGCGACGTGGACCGTCGTCTGGACCGACCGCCTGACCGCCTGCGAGAACTACCGCGCCAAGTGCTACAAGGTCGAGCCGGTGCCCGGGCGCCCAGGCGAGTACTTCGCCTGGGTCGCCTACGACATCATCCTGTTCGAGGAAGGCTCGATCGCCAACATGACGGCGAGCCTGATCGGCAACGTGTTCAGCTTCAAGCCGCTGAAGGCCGCGCGGCTGGAGGACATCCGCATCCCGGTCGCCTACGTGAAGACGTTCCAGGGGCCGCCCACCGGCCTCGTCGTCGAGCGCGAGCGGCTGGACAAGTTCGGACGCCCGCTGCTGGGCGCCACCACCAAGCCCAAGCTCGGCCTGTCGGGGCGCAACTACGGCCGCGTGATCTACGAGGGCCTGAAGGGCGGGCTGGACTTCATGAAGGACGACGAGAACATCAACTCGCAGCCCTTCATGCACTGGCGCGACCGCTTCCTGTACGTGATGGACGGCGTCAACAAGGCCAGCACCGCCACTGGCGAGGTCAAGGGCTCGTACCTGAACGTCACCGCCGGCACGATGGAGGCGATCTACGAGCGCGCCGAGTTCGCCAAGAGCCTGGGCAGCGTGATCATCATGATCGACCTCATCGTCGGCTGGCCGTGCATCCAGAGCCTGGGCCAGTGGTGCCGTAAGAACGACATGATCCTGCACCTGCACCGCGCCGGCCACGGCACTTACACGCGGCAGAAGAACCACGGCGTGAGCTTCCGCGTGATCGCCAAGTGGCTGCGCCTGGCCGGCGTCGACCACATGCACACCGGCACCGCGGTCGGCAAGCTCGAGGGCGATCCGCTCACGGTGCAGGGCTACTACAACGTCTGCCGCGACAGCTACACGAAGCAGGACCTGCCGCGCGGCCTGTTCTTCGACCAGGACTGGTGCGACCTGAAGAAGGTCATGCCGGTGGCCTCGGGCGGCATCCACGCCGGCCAGATGCACCAGCTGCTCGACCTGTTCGGCGACGACGTCGTGCTGCAGTTCGGCGGCGGCACGATCGGCCATCCGGCCGGCATCCAGGCCGGTGCCGTGGCCAACCGCGTCGCGCTCGAGGCGATGGTCAAGGCGCGCAACGAAGGCCGCGACATCGCCAGGGAAGGCCCCGAGATCCTGCAGAAGGCCGCCCAGTTCTGCACGCCGCTGAAGCAGGCGCTCGACACCTGGAAGGACGTGACGTTCAACTACGCGTCGACCGACACCAGCGACTACGCCGTGACGCCGGCGGTGGCATGACCGCTCGCCGGGCTTCGCATGACCGCTCGCTGCGCTCGCATGACGAATGACGGATGAATGGTCCCGCTTGCCACTGGCCATCGTTCGTCCGTCGTTCGTCGGCTGCCTTCGTGCATCATTGATCATTCGTCATTCGTCATTCGTCATCCCCGAAGGGACCCGCCATGATGACCAACCCCACAGGCCGCATCACCCAGGGCCAGTTCAGCTTCCTGCCCGACCTCACCGACGCCGAGATCGCGCTGCAGATCGAGTACGGCCTGAAGAAGGGCTACGCCTGGAGCGTCGAGTACACCGACGACCCGCACCCGCGCAACACGTACTGGGAGATGTTCGGCATGCCGATGTTCGACCTCCAGGACGCCGCCGGCGTGATGATGGAGCTGAAGAACTGCCGCGCGACGTTCCCGAACCACTACATCCGCCTGATGGCGTTCGACTCGACGCGCGGCGTCGAGAGCATCGCGATGAGCTTCATCGTCAACCGGCCGAAGCACGAGCCCGGCTTCGGGCTGGTGCGCCAGGAAGGCGAAGGGCGCACCATCCGCTACACGGTGCACAGCTACGCCACCGACAAGCCCGAAGCCGAGCGCTACGCCGGCTGAGCCCGCTCCGGGAGCCCGCGCCCATGTACCGCATCGCCCCCTCGATCCTGTCGGCCGACTTCGCCCGCCTCGGCGAGGAGGTGCGCGACGTGATCGCCGCCGGTGCCGACTGGATCCACTTCGACGTGATGGACAACCATTACGTGCCGAACCTGACGATCGGCCCGGCGGTGGCGCAGGCGCTCAAGCCGCACTGCAGGAAGCCCGACGGCACGCCGGTGCCGCTGGACGTGCACCTGATGGTGCAGCCCGTCGACGCGTTGGCCACCGCGTTCGCCGACGCCGGCGCCGACCTGATCAGCTTCCACCCCGACGCCTCGACGCACGTCGACCGCACGCTGCAGCTGATCCGCGCCAGGGGCTGCCAGGCCGGCCTCGTCTTCAACCCCGCGGCGCCGATCGACGTGCTCGAGTGGGTGCTCGACAAGGTCGACCTCGTGCTGATCATGAGCGTCAACCCCGGCTTCGGCGGCCAGTCGTTCATCGACTCGGCGCTGCGCAAGATCGAGCAGGTGCGCCGGCTGATCGACGCCAGCGGGCGCGACATTCGGCTCGAGGTCGACGGCGGCATCAAGACCGACAACATCCGCCGCGTCGCCGACGCCGGCGCCGACACCTTCGTCGCCGGCAGCGCGATCTTCGGGCAGGGCGACTACCGCCGCGTGATCGCCGCGATGCGCGCCGAGCTCGCCGCGCCGCGCGCCCGCGCGGCCTGAACTTCGGCGGAGGAACCCGTGCACGCCCCGCTGTACTCGATCCCCGGCACCGCCTCGACGCCGCCGGCCGGGACGGCTACCGCCGACGTGGCCGCGGTGGCGCAGGCGCGCACCGTCGGCGAAGTGCTCGCGCAGAGCCAAGTCGAGGCCGTGCTCGACGAGCTCGACCGCGACCTGATCGGCCTGGCGCCGGTCAAGCAGCGCATCCGCGACATCGCCGCGCTGCTCGTGATCGACAAGCTGCGCCTGAACCTGGGCCTGACGGCGCAGACGCCGAGCCTGCACATGTGCTTCACCGGCAACCCGGGCACCGGCAAGACGACGGTGGCGATGCGCATGGCCGAGATCCTGCACCGCCTCGGCTACGTGCGCAAAGGCCACCTGGTCGCGGTGACGCGCGACGACCTGGTGGGGCAGTACATCGGCCACACGGCACCAAGACGAAGGAGGTGCTGAAGAAGGCGATGGGCGGCGTCCTCTTCATCGACGAGGCGTACTACCTCTACCGCCCCGAGAACGAGCGCGACTACGGCCAGGAGGCGATCGAGATCCTGCTGCAGGTGATGGAGAACCAGCGCGATGACCTCGTCGTGATCCTCGCCGGCTACAAGGACCGCATGGACACCTTCTTCCAGTCCAACCCGGGCATGAGCTCGCGCATCGCGCACCACCTCGACTTCCCCGACTACACGCCCGACGAGCTGCTGCGCATCGCCGACAAGATGCTCGCGGCGCAGAACTACCGCTTCGGCCCCGGCGCGCGCGAGGCGTTCGACGCCTACCTCCACCACCGCATCGAGCAGCCGCACTTCGCCAATGCGCGCAGCGTGCGCAATGCGCTGGACCGCGCCCGGCTGCGTCAGGCGAGCCGCCTGTTCGCCGAGCGCGACCGCGAGCTGACGCGCGAGGACCTGACGACGATCGACGAGTCCGACATCCGCGCCAGCCGCGTGTTCGGCGCTGCCGCCGACAGCCGTGCCGCCTGACGCCCGGCGCGACTCACCGATCCCTGAGCCAGCGCCTAAGCAGATCTGAGTGGCGCCGCGGCGCCAGATCCGTACAGTCCGTCGACACGTCGACCCCTGCGAGAGCACGATGGAAATCGGACGCACCACCCTCAGCAAGTTCCTGATGCAGGAGCACCGCCGGCTCGGCCTCGACACCGACCTGTCGGCACTGCTCAACGACGTCCAGACCGCCTGCAAGTACATCGGCTCGGCGGTGGGCCGCGGCGTGCTCGCCGGCCACCACGGAGACAGCGGCAACATGAACATCCAGGGCGAGGAGCAGAAGAAGCTCGACGTTCTGAGCAACGAGCTCTTCATCTACCACGTCGAGTCCGGCGGCCACCTCGCCGGCATGGCCAGCGAGGAGATGGAGGAGCCGCTGCCGATCACCGACAGCGTGCCGCGCGGCCCGTATCTGCTCGTGTTCGACCCGCTCGACGGCTCGAGCAACCTCGACATCAACATGAGCGTCGGCTCGATCTTCTCGGTCCTGCGCGCCCCCGACCCCGATCGCCCGCCGACCGAGGCCGACTTCCTCCAGCCCGGCACGAAGCAGGTCGCCGCCGGCTACGCCCTGTACGGTCCGTCGACGATGATGGTGCTCACGCTCGGCGACGGCACGCACGGCTTCACGCTCGACCGCGAGATCGGCGCCTTCATCCTGACCCACCCCCACATGAAGGTGCCGGCGTCGACGCAGGAATTCGCGATCAACACCAGCAACGAGCGGTTCTGGGAGCCGCCGGTGGCGCGCTACGTCGAGGAGTGCATCCAGGGCAAGACCGGGCCGCGCGAGAAGGACTTCAACATGCGCTGGGTCGCCTCGATGGTCGCCGAGGTGCACCGGATCCTGATGCGCGGGGGCCTCTTCATGTACCCGAAGGACACCAAGGACCCGACCAAGCCCGGGCGGCTGCGCCTGATGTACGAGGCCAACCCGATGGCGATGCTGATCGAGCAGGCCGGCGGCCGCTGCTCGACCGGGCGCGAGCGCATGCTCGACGTGCAGCCGACGCGGATCCACCAGCGCATCCCCGTGATCCTCGGCTCGCGCGAAGAGGTCGACCGCCTCGACCGCTACCACCACGAGCACGACACCGGGCAGGACAAGCCGTTCCGCTCGCCGCTGTTCAACACCCGCTCGCTGTTCTCGTCGTTCGCGCCGGGTGCGGCCAACTGATTCCCGTTCCGAGAGCTTGCATGTCCCGCCAACATCCCGTCATCGCGATCACCGGCTCCTCGGGGGCCGGCACCACCACCGTCACGCAGACGTTCCAGCACATCTTCCGGCGCGAGAAGATCAACGCCGCGATCGTCGAGGGCGACTCGTTCCACCGCTTCGACCGCTACGAGATGCGCGAGAAGATGAAGCAGGCCGAGGCCGCGGGCAACCGTCACTTCAGCCACTTCGGCCCCGAGGCCAACCTGTTCGAGGAGCTCGAGCAGCTGTTCCGCCAGTACGGCGAGAACGGCACCGGGCGGGTGCGAAAGTACCTGCACAACGAGGAAGAGGCCGAACCGTACAAGCAGAAGCCCGGCACCTTCACCGCGTGGGAGGACATCCCCCCCGGCACCGACCTGCTTTTCTACGAGGGTCTGCACGGCGCCGTCGTCACCGACAAGGTCAACATCGCCCGCCACGCCGACCTGCTGATCGGCGTCGTGCCGTCGATCAACCTGGAGTGGATTCAGAAGCTGATCCGCGACAAGACCAAGCGCGGCTACAGCCACGAGGCGGTCGTCGACACGATCCTGCGCCGCATGCCCGACTACGTGAACTACATCTGCCCGCAGTTCGCCGTCACGCACGTCAACTTCCAGCGCGTGCCGCTGGTCGACACCAGCAACCCGTTCATCGCGCGCGACATCCCCAGCGCCGACGAGAGCATGGTCGTGATCCGCTTCGCGAACCCGCGCGGCATCGACTTCCCCTACCTGCTGTCGATGCTGCACGACTCGATGATGACGCGGCCGAACACGATCGCGATCCCGGGCGGCAAGATGGGCCTGGCGATGCAGCTCATCTTCACGCCGATGATCCTGCGCATGATGGAAATGAAGAAGCGGGGGTAGACAGACCACCGCCGTAGCGCCTTCGGCGCTCCCCCTCGGGGGAGCCACGCCGACGGACCGGCGAAGCCGGATCCGTGGCGTGCGCTTGACAGGACTCCCGCTGCGCGGTTCGCCGTCGAGACGAGCCGTTGCGCCTCGACCGACACCCCGACCTCACGACGCCATGACTCCCAGCCTCAAGACCCTCGCCGACGCGATCCGCATGCTCGCGGTCGACGCCGTGCAGCAGGCCAACTCGGGCCACCCCGGCGCGCCGATGGGCATGGCCGACATCGCCACCGTGCTGTGGCGGCAGCACCTGAAGCACGACCCGGCAGACCCCGCGTGGCCCGACCGCGACCGCTTCGTGCTCAGCAACGGCCACGGCTCGATGCTGCTGTACGCGCTGCTGCACCTGACCGGCTACGACCTGCCGCTCGACGAGCTCAAGCGCTTCCGCCAGCTGCACAGCAAGACGCCGGGCCACCCCGAGGTCGGCATCACGCCCGGCGTCGAGACCACCACCGGCCCGCTCGGCCAGGGCATCACCAACGCGGTGGGCATGGCGCTCGCCGAGGCACTGCTCGCCAGCACGTTCAACCGCCCGGGGCACGCGATCGTCGACCACCGCACCTGGGTCTTCCTCGGCGACGGCTGCCTGATGGAAGGCATCAGCCACGAGGCCTGCTCGCTCGCCGGCACGCTGGGCCTCTCCAAGCTGATCGCGGTGTGGGACGACAACGGCATCAGCATCGACGGCCACGTCGAGCCGTGGTTCAGCGACGACACCCCGAAGCGCTTCGAGGCCTACGGCTGGCGCGTGATCCGCGACGTCGACGGCCACGACGCGGCCGCCGTCGACGCCGCGCTGCGCACCGCGATGGACGACGTCGGCAAGCCGACGCTCGTGTGCTGCAAGACGGTGATCGGCCACGGCAGCCCGAACAAGGCCGGCACGCACGACGTGCACGGCGCCGCGCTCGGCGCCGCCGAAGTGGCGGCCACGCGCGCCGCGCTCGGCTGGCACCACCCGCCGTTCGAGATCCCCGCCGAGATCCGCGCCGCATGGGACCAGCGCGAGGCCGGCGCCGCGCGGCACGCCGCGTGGACGCAGCGCTTGGCCGCCTACCGCGCCGCGCACCCCGCGCTCGCCGCCGAGTTCGAGCGCCGCGTGGTGCAGCGCGCGCTGCCCGCCGACTACCCGCGCCGCAGCGCCGAGGCGCTGGCCAAGGTCGTCGCCGAGGCGGCGACGATCGCGAGCCGCAAGGCGTCGCAGAACGCGATCACCGCGCTGCTGCCGCTGCTGCCCGAACTGCTCGGCGGCAGCGCCGACCTCACCGGCTCGAACCTGACCGACGGCAAGACGAGCGTGCCGGTGCGCCGCACCGACGGCGCCCTCGCCGGCAACCACGTCAACTACGGCGTGCGCGAGTTCGGCATGAGCGCGATCATGAACGGCATCGCGCTGCACGGCGGCTTCATCCCCTACGGCGGCACGTTCCTGACGTTCTCCGACTACGCGCGCAACGCGGTGCGCATGTCGGCGCTGATGCACCAGGGCGTCGTCTACGTCTACACGCACGACAGCATCGGCCTCGGCGAGGACGGACCCACGCACCAGCCGGTCGAGCACGTCGAGAGCCTGCGCCTGATCCCGAACAACCGCGTCTGGCGGCCGTGCGACGCCGTCGAGACGTTCGTCGCGTGGCAGGCGGCGGTGGAGCGCCGCGACGGGCCCACGTGCCTGATCCTGTCGCGGCAGAACCTCGCGGCGCAGCCGCGCACCGACGCGCAGGTCGACGCGATCCGCCGCGGCGGCTACGTGCTGGCCGGCGGCGACGCGAAGGCCCGGCTCACGCTGCTGGCCAGCGGCTCCGAAGTCGCGCTCGCGATGGCCGCGCGCGAGCGGCTCGCCGCCGACGGCATCGCCGCGCGCGTCGTCTCGATGCCGTGCTGCGAGGTGTTCGACGCCCAGGACGCCGCCTACCGCGCCCAGGTGCTGCCGCGCGACGTGCCGGTGCTCGCGATCGAGGCCGGCGTGACGAAGGGCTGGCGCGCCTACACCGGCTTCGAAGGCGACGTGATCGGAATCGACCGCTTCGGCGAGTCGGCGCCCGGCCCGCAGGTCTACGAAGCGCTCGGCGTGACCGCGGCGAGGGTGGCCGAGCGTGCACGGGCGCTCGCCGCGAAGGCCGGCGCATGACGCGCGTCGACGCCGCCGGACGACCGCAGCGCACGGCGCTGTGGCAGGGGCAGCCGCTCGCTGCCGTGCTGTTCGACCTCGACGGCACGCTGCTCGACACCGCGGCCGACATCGCGCTCGCGCTGAACCGCGCGGTCGCCGAGCACGGCTGGGGACCGGTCGCCGAGGCCGACGTGCGGCGCATGATCGGCCGCGGCGCGCCGATGCTGGTGCACCGCGCCGCCGCCGCGCAGGGCCGGCAGATCGACGACTCGACACACGCCGCGGTGCTCGACCGCTTCTTCCACCACTACGGCGCGCTGCAGGAATTCGACGAGTGCGCCGCCGAGCCGTACGGCGGCGTCACCGAGGCGCTGCACCGGCTGCACGACGCCGGGCTGCGCATCGCGGTGGTGACCAACAAGCAGCAGCGCTTCGCGATCGGGCTGCTGCAGCGGCTCGGCCTGTCGGGCTGGGTCGACCTCGTCGTCGGCGGCGACAGCTGCGAGCGCCGCAAGCCCGACCCGCAGCCGCTGCTGTACGCGTGCGAGTCGCTTCACGTGGCGCCGCAGCAGGCGCTGATGGTCGGCGACTCGATCAACGACGTGCAGGCCGCGCGTGCCGCCGGCGTCCCGGTGGTGTGCGTGCCGTACGGCTACAACGAGGGCCACGACCCGCGCACGCTGCCGTGCGACGCCCTCGTCGACACGCTGGCCGACCTGCCCGCGCTGCTGCTGCTCGACGAGCAGCCCGCCTGAACCCCTTCCCTTCCCCTTCGAGGACGACCCATGGCCCTGATCTCGCTGCGCCAGCTGCTCGACCACGCCGCCGAACACGGCTACGGCGTGCCGGCGTTCAACATCAACAACCTCGAGCAGATCCACTCGATCATGCAGGCCGCGCAGGAGACGATGTCGCCGGTGATCCTGCAGGCCTCGGCCGGCGCGCGCAAGTACGCCGGCGAGCCGTACCTGCGCCACCTCGTGCTCGCCGCCGTCGAGGCGCACCCCGACATCCCCGTCGTGCTGCACCAGGACCACGGCGCGTCGCCGGCGGTGTGCATCCAGTCGATCCGCTCGGGCTTCACGAGCGTCATGATGGACGGCTCGCTGAAGGAAGACGCCAAGACGCCGGCGAGCTACGAGTACAACGTCGAGGTCACGCGCAAGGTCTGCGAGATCGCGCACGCGGTGGGCGTGTCGGTCGAGGGCGAGCTCGGCTGCCTCGGTTCGCTCGAGTCCGGCGAGGCCGGCGAGGAGGACGGCGTCGGCGCCGAGGGCAAGCTCAGCCACGACATGCTGCTGACCGACCCGGCGCAGGCGAAGGACTTCGTCGCCGCGACGGGGGTGGACGCACTGGCGATCGCAATCGGCACCAGCCACGGCGCCTACAAGTTCACCCGCCCGCCCACCGGCGACATCCTCGCGATCGACCGCATCCAGGCGATCCACGCCGCGGTGCCCGACACGCACCTCGTGATGCACGGCTCGTCGAGCGTGCCGCAGGAGTGGCTCGAGATCATCCGCAGGTACGGCGGCGACATCAGGGAGACGTACGGCGTGCCGGTCGAGGAAATCGTGCGCGGCATCCGGTCCGGCGTGCGCAAGGTCAACATCGACACCGACATCCGCCTCGCGATGACGGGCGCGATGCGGCAGGTGTTCGCCGAGCAGCCGGGCGAGTTCGACCCCCGCAAGGCGCTCGCCGCGGCGACCAAGGCCGCGCGCGGCATCTGCAAGGCGCGCTTCGAGGCCTTCGGCTGCGCCGGCATGGCGGCGAAGATCAAGCCGATCGCGCTCGACGACATGGTGCGCCGCTACCGCTGACGGGAGAAGGACGATGGCTGCCGAAGCACCGCACGCCGAGATCGGCTGGGCCGCGCCGCCGTTCGCGCTGCGCGGCACCGACGGCCGCACGCACACGCTGGCCGAACTCGCCGGGCCGAAGGGCACCGTGGTCGCGTTCATCTGCAACCACTGCCCTTACGTGAAGGCGATCCTGCCGCGGCTCGTGCGCGACGCGCGCGACCTGCGGGCGATCGGCGTGCACGTGGTCGGCATCAACGCGAACGACGCCGCCGCGTACCCCGAGGACAGCTTGGAGCGCATGGTCGAGCTCGCGCCGACGCTCGGCTTCCCTTACCTGCACGACGAGACGCAGCAGGTCGCGCGCGCCTACGGCGCCGTCTGCACGCCCGACTTCTTCGGCTTCGACGCGCAGCTCAGGCTGCGCTACCGCGGCCGGCTCGACGCCTCGCGCAAGGAAGCGGCGCCCGAAGGCACGCCGCGCGAGCTCTACGACGCGATGAGGCTCGTCGCCGAGACCGGCCGTGGGCCCGAAGTGCAGCACGCCTGCATCGGCTGCTCGATCAAGTGGCGCGACGATGGCTGACGCGGCGCCCCTCCGGGCGCTGATCTTCGACGTCGACGGTACGCTCGCCGACACCGAGCGCGACGGCCACCGCGTCGCCTTCAACGCCGCGTTCGCCGAGCACGGGCTGCCGTGGCACTGGGACGAGGCGCTCTACGGCGAACTGCTGCAGGTGGCCGGCGGCGTCGAGCGGATGGCGCACTACGCGCGGCGCCATCGCGGCCTCGCACTCGCCGACGACGAACTGGCCGCGCTGCTGAAGCGGCTGCACGCGAGCAAGACGCGGCACTACGTGCAGCGCGTCGGCGCCGGCGCGGTGCGCCTGCGCCCGGGCGTCGAGCGGCTGGTCCGCGAGGCGCGGCAGGCCGGCCTGCGCCTCGCGATCGCGACGACGACGACGCGCGACAACGTGATCGCGCTGCTCGAGGCCACGCTCGGCGCCGACGCGCCGCGATGGTTCCAGGTGATGGGCACGGCGCAGGAAGTGGCGGCCAAGAAGCCCGACCCGGCCGTCTACCGCTGGGTGCTCGCGCGGCTGGGCCTCGACGCCGACGCGGCGCTCGCGTTCGAGGACTCCGGCCACGGCGTCAGCGCGGCCACCGCCGCCGGGCTGCGCTGCATCGTGACGCCGACCGCGTACAGCGCCGGCGACGACTTCACCGCCGCCGTGGTGCGCCTCGCCGATCTCGACCACCACCCCGACGACCCGGCGCGTCCCGTCACGCTGGCCGACCTGCGGCGCTGGCACGCCACGGCGCCGCGACCCGGTACCCGAGCAGTGCAGGCCGATCCGGCTTGACAGCGGGGACGGTGCGTCGCACGCTTGCGGCGTCGTTGCTGCTCACGGAAGACCATGCGCCGCCTGCTGTTACCTGCCGCTGCCCTCCTCGTGGGTGGCATGGCCCTGCCAGCTTCCGCCAACCCCTTCCCCGACGCCGACCTCGCCAACGGCCGCAGGATCCACTTCGACAGCAAGTGCGCCTCGTGCCACGAGGAGAAGACCGGCCGCGACGCCGGCTTCATCTACCTGCGCGACGACCGCAAGGTGAAGTCGATCTTCGACCTCAAGCGCTACGTGAGCCTGTGCAACAGCGAGCTGCGGCTCGGCCTGTTCCCGGAGGACGAGCGCGACGTCGCCGCCTTCGTGAATCAGCAGTGGTACAAGCTGAAGGAGTAGGCTGCCGCTTCAGCGGCGCAGGCTTTCGCGCTCCATCTCCAGGTAGACCGAGCGCGCATTGAGCCGGTTGCCGGGCAGGAACGCCGGCAGCTTTTCCCAGCGCGACCAGTCGACGCGGTCGTACGCGCTCTCGAAGTCGTCCATCGCCTCGGCCGCCTTGCCCATCTCGTCGCGGAGAAAGCGCAGGTAGTCGCGCGTCAGCCCGAGGTCGCTCGCCACGCGGTCCGACGCCTCGCCGTGCCCCGGCACCGCGAGGCGGGGGTTCACCTCGGCGATGCGGTCCATCGCCTGCAGCCAGCGCTTCGTGTTCGCGCCGACGACGAACGGGATGCGGCCGGTGAAGTACAGGTCGCCGGCGAACAACACGCCGTCGGGCCGCACGAGCATCATCAGGTCGCTCGGCGAGTGCGCGCCGCTGACGTCGATCAGCCGGAACGCCAGGCCGCCGAACTCGAAGTCGATCGTGCCGCGCTCGCCGAACGCGAGCCAGCGGTCGGCGTCGACCGGCTGCGTCTTCTCGTCGACCCAGGGGAACAGGTCCTGCCGGCGCTGCTCGAGCCGCGCCTTCGCGTCGTCGCTGGCGGTGACGCCGCGCCCGGCCTCGTGCGCCCAGATCTCGGCGCCGATCGCCTTGAACGCCTGCGCGCCGTAGTAGTGGTCGGCGTGGTAGTGGCTGACGATCACGCGGCGGATCGGCTGCGGCGTCACGCGCCGGATCGCGGCGATCAGCGCCTCGCCGAGCGCCGGCGTGCCGAGTGTGTCGAACACGACGACACCCGCCGGCGTGACGTCGAAGCCGGCGTTCGAGTTGAAGCCGCGGTTGGCTGCGGTGGCCATGCCCGCCTCGCCGAACACGGCCCAGCTGTGCGGGCCGACCTGCCGCGGCTCGAGCACGAAGTCCTGCGCCAGCGCGGCCGACAGCAGCGCGAACGTCGCGACGAGCACACCCGCGGCGCGGGCTGCCACCGCGCCCAGGCGCACCAGCACCAGCCGTACGGGGGGCGGTACAAACACTGCTTGATCAATCATGCAAACGGAGCATGATGCTCGCACGGATGCCGCAGCGCGTCATCGGAGCATGCCCGATGGTTCGGCACGTTGCCGCGGTGCGGCAGTCCCTCACGAGGAGATCCCCATGCCACGCCTGTTCACCCGTTTCGTCGCCACCTCCGTGCTGGCGTTCGCCGCCGCCGTGCCCGCCCATGCCCAGGACGCCATCAAGGTCGTCTACCACCTCAACGAAGGCATCCAGCAGGCCAGCCGCGCGATCGGCAACATCCGCAACCACCTGAACGCCGACCCGGGCGCGAAGATCGTCGTCGTCACCCACGGCCCCGGCATCGATTTCCTGCTCGAGGGCGCGAAGAACGCGGTCGACCAGCCCTTCGCCGGTGCGATCGGCGAGCTCGCCAGCCGGGGCATCGAGTTCCGCGTCTGCAACAACACGCTCGTCAGCCGCAACATCGAGCCGAGCAAGGTAGTGATGGAAGCCAAGGTCGTGCCCTCGGGCGTGGCCGAAGTCGCGAAGCTCCAGGCCAAGGAGGGCTTCGCCTACCTGCGGCCGTGAGGCCGCGGGCCCCGGCAACCCCGGGCCGGCCGCCCTGCCCCAGGAGTCAGGCGCGCGCCTTCGACAGCCGCTGCCGCGCGGTGGCCAGCGCGTCGTCGAGATAGCCACCGTAGAAGTCCTCGCTGTAGCCGACGAGGCGGGGGGCGATTTCCGCGCCGCCCGGGCCGAGGAAGAGCAGCGTCGGCGCCATCGTCACCTTCCACTGGCTCGCCAGATCGGCGCCGCGCGTCGGCTGCCCCGTCGGGCCGCGCAGCTCGGCGCGCGAGCGCATCTCGATCTGCCGCACCGGCACGCGGCCCTGCGCGTTCATCGGCTGCAGGTACAGCCGGCGCACGACGTCGCAGAAGGCGCAGCCGACGAGCGTCACCATCAGCACGAGCGGCTCGCCGCGCTCGGCCGCCTCGGCGATGTCGCGCTGCAGGTTCACCGCCGCGGGCAGATCGCTCGCGCGCACCGTGCCCGCGGCGCCCGCCGCCACGGCGCCCGCGAGCAGCCGCCGCAACGCCGCGCGACGCCCGCCATCGACGGCGACCGGGACACCGTGCACGTGCGGCGTCATCCGGCGGCGACGGTGGTGACGCACGCCGCGCTCAGAGCGAGATGCCGGCGTTGCCGTCCATGCCGATGATGCGCGGCGTGTTCAGCTTGCGCGGCGTGACGACCTTCTTGTCGCGCAGCCAGGTGGCGACGTCGTCCCACACCATGCGCCCGCCCGACGTCTGCTTGGCCTCCTCGGCCACCGGCGCCCAGCCGGCGACCTTGTACGTCTTGCCAGCCTCGATCGGCTGCCCCTTCAGGCGCATGTCGGTGATGCGCTGGCCGGCGGGCTTCATCGGGTCGATCGCGTACGTCATGCCGCCCACGCGCACCATGTCGCCGCCCTGCTGGTAGTACGGGTCGGGGTTGAACAGGTTGTCGGCGACGTCCTCCATCACCGTCTTGATCATCTCGCCGCTCATCTCGGTGAGCGTCGAGTACGAGTAGGTCGTCGCCGTCTGGTCGAGCACGTGCTCCATCAGGATGTCGCTGTTCGGCAGCAGCGACGTGCCCCAGCGGAAACCGGGCGAGAACGCGATGTCGGCGCCGCGCACGTCGATGAGCGCGTCGACGATCAGCTGGTCGAACGTGCCGTTGAAGTTGCCGCGGCGGTACAGCAGCCCTTCGGTGCGCGCCAGCTTCTCGCCGAGCTTGGCCTCGTACGGCGCGCGGATCTTCTTCACCAGCGCCGTCATCGCCTCGTCGGCGGGCAGCAGGTTGGCGAACACCGGCAGCAGCTTGTAGCGCCAGCCCTGCACCTTGCCGCCGCGCACGTCGAAGTCGAGCACGCCGAGGAACTTCGTGTTCGAGCCGGCGTTGGTCACCAGCGTCTTGCCGCCGGCGTTGTCGACGATCACCGGCGCGGGCATGCCGTCGTGCGTGTGGCCGCCGAGGATCGCGTCGATGCCGCGCACGCGCGAGGCCATCTTGATGTCGGTGTCCATGCCGTTGTGGCTGAGCACGACGACCACCTGCGCGCCCTTGCCGCGCGCCTCGTCGACCATCTTCTGCATGTGCTCGTCCTGGATGCCGAAGGTCCAGTCGGGCACCATGTAGCGCGGGTTAGCGATCGGCGTGTACGGGAACGCCTGCCCGATCACGGCGACCTTCACGCCGTTCGCCTCGCGCAGCGTGTACGGCGAGAACACCTGGTCGCCGAAGTCGGTCGTCTTGACGTTCTGGGCGACGAAGTCGACCTTGCCCTTGAAGTCCTTGTCGACGATCTCCTTGACGCGGTCGGCACCGAGCGTCATCTCCCAGTGCGGCGTCATCACGTCGACGCCCAGCGCCAGGCAGGCGTCGACCATGTCCTGGCCGTTGGTCCACAGCGCCGTGCCCGAGCCCTGCCACGTGTCGCCGCCGTCGCACAGGATCGCCCCCGGCCGCGTCGCGCGCAGCCGCTTGACGAGGGTGGCCATGTGCGCGAACCCGCCGACCTTGCCGTAGGTGCGCGCCGCCTTCTCGAAGTCGAGGTAGGTGAAGGCGTGGGCCTCGATCGTCCCGGGTTTGATGCCCGCCGCCTTCAGCAGCTTCTCGCCGACGAGGTGTGGCATGCGGCCGTTGGCCTCGCCGATGCCGAGGTTGACGTTCGGCTCGCGGAAGTACACCGGCAGCAGCTGCGCGTGGCAGTCGGTGAAGTGCAGGAAGTGCACGTTGCCGAAGCGCGGCACGTCGTACATCTTGGCGGCTGCGGCCGGTGTGGCCGCCAGCGCACCGGGAGCGTCGAGCGCCATGCCGGCGGCCGAGGCGACGGCCAGCACGTTCAGGAACTCGCGACGGGACAGGGACATGACGGATTCCTTCCGTACTCAATCAAATATGGATATTGTGCCGAACGAAAGGGGCCGCGCGCGGCGGCCCCGTCCTGCGGCCAGCGCTCGCGCGCCGCGCCGTCACTGGTTGACCGGCGAGGCCGGGTCGAGCAGCAGTGCCATGATGTGCTTGACCTGCTGCTCGTTGAGGATGCCCATGTGACCGGCGCGCGGCATGTTCGAGCACGCGTTGTAGGCCTTGGCGTTCCAGATCTTGCCCCACGTGTACCTGACGATCGGCTCGGCGGCCGCCGAGTTCGGATCGGTCACGCCGCGCAGCTTGCCGTAGTTCCACAGGCTCGGCCCGATCGTGCCGTGCGAGATCTCCTTCTTGTCGATCTGGTGGCAGTTGTAGCAGTTGCCGCCGTTGACCGTCTGCGCGGTGTCGGTGTAGGTCAGGCCGCGGCCGCTCTGCGCGATCGCCTCGCCCTGCTTCCAGTCGCCGAGGAACTTGCCGTCGCTCGGCCACTTGACCGACGCCAGGTTGATCTCCTCGACCTTCTTGCGCGCGGCCTCGAACTCCTTGCCGGACCAGGCGTCCGGGTTCGAGCACAGCTTCTGCGCCTCGTCCTGCTTGAGCCGGTCCATCGTCGCGATGCCGCGGGGCTTGAAGTTCGTCTGCTTGAGCTGGGCGAACTTCTCTTCCATCGCCTTCGGGTCCGGGCCGCCGGCGGCGCAGCCGGCGAGCAAGACGGCGACGGCCGTCGCGGTGAGCGTGATGCGTGTCATGCGGTGTCTCCGTGCAGTGTCAGCGCTTGATGCCCGGCGTGGCCATCTCGTAGCCGTGCGAGTTCGCGGCCATGAAGTACGACAGCGCGATCGTCAGTTCCGAGGTGTAGATCGGCTCGGGGAATCGCTGCTGGCGGTAGCAGTCCTCCAGGCGGTGCTGCATCGACCACATCTGACCGCTGCTGACACGGTACGCGGGCCAAGTCGTCCATCCCTTGTGCGCGCCCTCGGGCTTGGTGATGTTCGGCAGGTCCTGCAGGCGGATGCGCTTGCCGTCCTCGCCGTGGCACGAGGCGCACGAGAAGTCGTGCGGGCCGCCCTGGAAGTAGAACGCCTTGCGCCCGAGCGCGTAGGCTTCCTTTTCCTTCGGGTGCCTGGGCTGGACGTTGACCTTGATCCCCTTGGACTCGCCCGACAGCCAGGTCACGATCGCAACGACGTCGGCGCGCTTGCCCTGCCCCCAGCGGCCCGCGATCACTTCCTTCGGGTCGATGCCCTGCAGGTTCTGCATGCAGGTCAGGATCCGCGACTCGGCGTCCTGCACGCGGTCGGTGTCGGCGAAGTAGCGCGGCATCTGCGCGTAGGCGCCCTTGGTGACGCCCGGCCCGAGCCCGAGGTCGCACTGCTCGAGCGTCGCGTTCTTCGGCCCGGCCTTCGTCTTCCACAGCTCCTCGCCGCGCATCTCGTACAGCTCGGCGGGGTTGCCGTCGGCGATCATCTGCCGGTAGCGCTCGATCTCCTCGGTCGTCGACCCCTGGGCAAAGGCCCCGGCGGCCACCGCCACGGCGGCGGCACCGCAAGCCACAGCCAGGACGGACATCGGCAGTCTCATGCGCATCTCCTTGAATCCATGCGTATACGATTGAACACTGCGCGTGCGCCGCGAACCATCGGTGACGGCCCGGATGCGGCTGCGATCCGGCCGCCGCGGCGGCCTTCCTGCACAAAAACGAAAGGCCCCGGCCTGGCGCGGCAGGGGCCCTCGGCCGAACGACGGTCAGGACACCGTCGCTTCGTCGGTGCGGGTGTCGCCCTTGTTGTCGACCCAGGTCACGGTGACCTTGTCGCCCTTCTTGCCGCCCTTGAACTTGAAGTTCAGGAACGGGTCCTTCGACACCGCCGGACCCCACTGGGCCGTCATCACGACCTTGTCGCCGTGCTTGGCCGTCACGTTCGAGATGAAGTGCGCCGGGATCGTGTTGCCGGACGCGTCCTTGCGCTGGCCGGTTTCCATGATGTGGCTCATCAGCACCTTGACGTCGACGACGCCGCCACTCTCGGTGGCACGAATGCGCATCGGGCTTCCCATGTGAATCTCCTTGAGTCGTGATGACGGTCAGCCGCCGCAGCCGCCGAGGGTGACCTTGATCTCTTTCTTGGCGACGTAGAACTTGCCGTCGGCCTTCACGAGCGCGTAGACGTCGGAGCTCTGCCCCATCTTGACGCGCGTGGTGACGAACGGCTCGGCCTCGGGACTGAGGTTGAACATCGCCGCCAGGGCGTTCGGGTTCTTCTCGACCAGCAGCGCGATCATCTGCACGTTGGCCAGGGTCGAGGTCGCGCCCACCGGCACCACGGCGCCGTTCTCGGCGATGTCGGGGCCGGTGACGGTGACCTTGTCGCTCGCCGCCGGCGTGTCGCCGCCCAGCGCCTTGGCGGTGCTGTTGACGTCCTTGGTCTCGAACGCCGTCTTGTTCCATTCCGCCTGCTGCGCCCGCGCCTCTTCCGGCGTGATCACGCCGGCGGCCACGAACAGGCCCAGCGCGCCCAGACCACCGGTGGTCTGCAGCGCCTTGCGTCGATTCATGCTCATCTCGCACTCCTTGTGTCTAAACCCGACGATCGAAAGGCCCGCCGGCCGATCGGTTTGCCGCCCCCGCGGACGCGGGATTGTCTGCCCAACTCGCCCCGTCACTGCAGGCGACCCCTGGTGCCAGTCGCCCATTGCGGCGCCGCACGCACCCCTGCGGCACCGAATATCGCCCCAATGGCGGCCATACGGCAAGCCGTATTTGCCCCCATCGGCCGTCACTTCGCCCCGGCGGCGATCCAGCGCGCCAGCTTGGCCGCGTCGTCGGCGGAGAGCTGGGGCTGCGCCGGCATCGGCACCGCGCCCCACACGCCGCTGCCGCCGGCGCGGATCTTCTCGGTGAGGTAGGCCTCGGCGTCGGCCCTGCCCTTGTACTTGGCGGCGATCTCGGTGAATCCCGGGCCGACGATCGTGTTGTTGACGCCGTGGCACGCCGTGCAGGCCTGTGCCGTCGCCAGCTCGAGCGCCGAGCCGCCCGCGGCGGCGGCCGGCGCTGCCGCGACGACCGCCGCGGCGGCCGTCGACGACGACGGCCGCGTGCCCGGCGGCTGCGTCACGTCGATGCCGCGCACCGGGCCGACGGGACGGTTCTGCTCGATCAGGTTGCCGTGCGCGTCGCGCGCGAAGTCGGGCAGGTACGACGCGACCTTGGCGACGTCGACCGCGCAGTTCTTCATGCACGCGGTGTTGCGCACGTCGGGCTTGCCGTCGGGCAGCCACATGCCGTGGTCGGTCGTCATGCCGTAGCGGTTGGGCATGCGGTTCTGCACGTCGCGGATGTTCCCGTCGGACAGCACGAAGTCGGCCGGCAGGATGTCGCCCAGGTGCAGGATGTAAGCGGTGACCGCGTAGACCTCCTCGACGCTCAGGCTCTTCGGCGCGTTCCACGGCATCGCGCGGTTGATGTAGTCCCACAGCGTCGACAGCGTGTTGACCTTCATCAGGGTCGTGCGCCCCTCGCCGTGGACGAGGCCCTTGACGCGGCCGGTCTTGATGTCCTCGGCGGTGGTACCGCCGACGATCGGCTGGAACACCTCGTTCGATTCGCCGAACACGCCGTGGCAGGAAGCGCACTTGGCCTCCCACACCTCCATCCCCTTGGCGACCGACCCCGACCCCGGCGGCAGGCCCTTGAAGTCGGGCCGCACGTCGATGTCCCACGCCTTCACCTCGTCGGGCGTGGCCACGCGGCCGATGCCGGGCGGCAGCTTCTGCGCCCACACGGCGCCGCACGCGGCGACCAGCGCGCCGATGGCCAGCGCGTCACGAAACCTGGACATTGCTCACCTCGCCCGACTCGGCCACCAGCCACGACTGGATCGCGTTGTTGTGATAGATCGACCGCGTGCCGCGCACCTTGCGCAGCTGCGCGTAGGTCGGCTGCACGTAGCCGGTGTCGTCGATCGCGCGCGACTGCAGGATCGCCGGCTTGCCGTCCCACACCCAGTCGATGTTGAAGCGCGTCAGCGCCTTGTGGTGCACCGCACCGTCGATGCGCGCGGTGCGCCAGTTGCGCCCGCCGTCGACCGAGACGTCGACGCGCTTGATCTTGCCGCGCCCCGACCACGCCAGCCCGCTGATGTTGTGGAAGCCCTTGTCGAGCAGGATCTGGCCGCCCGAGGGCGTCGTGATGACCGACTTGCACTCCTGGATGCCGGTGTACTGGCGGTGCAGGCCGTCGGGCATCAGGTCGACGTAGTGGCTGACCTCGTCCTTCGCCGCGTACTTCTGGTCGCCGACCTCGATGCGGCGCAGGTACTTGACCCAGCTCACGCCCTGCACCCCCGGCACGACGAGGCGCAGCGGGTAGCCGTTCTCGGGGCGCAGCATCTCGCCGTTCTGGCCGTAGGCAACCAGCACCTCGCCCGACTCGACGAGCTCCATCGGGATCGTGCGCGTCATCGACGAGCCGTCGGCGCCCTCGGCGAGGATGTAGCGCCCCTTCTTGTAGTCGGCGCCGGCCATGTCGAGCAGGTCGCGCAGCGGCACGCCGGTGAACTCGCTGCAGCTGATCATGCCGTGCGTGTACTGCACGGTGGGCACGGCGACGTTGCCCCACTCCATGGCGGTGTTCGCGCCGCACTCGATGAAGTGGATGCGCGACACCGGTGTCAGCCGCATGATCTCGTCGACGGTGAACACGAGCGGCGTCTTCACCAGCCCGTTGATCATCAGGCGGTGCTTGGTCGGGTCGATGTCCCACCAGCCCTGGTGGTGGCGCTCGAAGTGCAGGCCGCTCGGGGTGATGATGCCAAACAGGCCCTGCAGCGGGCAGAACGACACGCTCGCCTGGCTCACGCGCGTGAGGCCCGGGCTCTCGCGGCGCTGCAGGCCCGCCTCGTACTTCGACGGCACGCCGTAGCCGCGCGCGGCCACCGGCTGGCCGAGCCCGGTCGTGTGCTCGGGCAGCTTGAGGATCGCGTCCTCGCCCTTGGGCTGCGCGAGCGCCGCGCCGGTGGCGGCCATCGACGCCGCGGCCGCGGCGAAGCTCTTGCGCAGGAAGCCGCGGCGCTCGCCGTCGAGGCCGTGCTTGTCGACGGCGAGCTTGAGCTCGCGGCTGACGAAGTTCTCCGGCGCCTTGCGCAAGCGGCCGGGGAACGAGGGTTGACTGCTCATCGGGAACCTGCCTCTTTCCGTGTATGAGTATTAACGCATATAGATTCGCGCAGACGCCCCGGGGAAAACCCGGGTGCGGGACGTCAGCGGCCCGTCAGGCCGACTTGGGCATGAAGCGGCGAGCGCTCGAGCGCTTGACCGCCGGCTCCGGCGTGCTGGCCATGTTCACCGACACGGTGCGGCACAGCTGCACGGCCTCGTCGTCGCACACCGTGTAGAAGACCAGGTTGCCTTCCTTGCGGCGCGACAGCACGCCGGCGCGGTGCATCAGGTTCAGGTGGCGCGAGACGTTGGCCTGCGTCGCGCCCAGCGCGTCGACGATCTCGCCCACGCTGCGCTCGGTGTTGCACAGCACGTGCAGGATCTTCAGCCGCATCGGCTCGCTGAGCAGCGAGAAGTAGCCCGAGACCCGTTCGAAAAGCCCCTCCAGCTCGCTCAGTTCCGCTGCCGCGTCGTTCATCGAGACCTGCCGTCGCCTGCGTCGACCCTCGCACCCGGGACTGCGGTGCGGCGATGGTCGGGGTGAGATGATTCGAACATCCGACCCACTGCTCCCAAAGCAGTTGCGCTACCAGGCTGCGCTACACCCCGATGACGGTCATTGTAGCGACGCGGTTCTGTTGCGGCACGCCGGGCCGGCGCACTCAGGCGGCCCGCTCGACGGTCTCCGCCGGCGCCGGCAGTTGCAGTTGCCGCGCGACTTCCATGCACTGGCGGATGTGCTGCTCGCAGACGAACTTCAGCGCCGAGAACGTCAGCGCCGCCGAAACCGCCTGCCCGGCCAGCGGCACGTACTTGGCCGCCTGCTGCGCCGTCAGCCGCACGCCGACCAGGCGCAGCACCTGCAGCACGAGCTCGCGCGTGACCAGGCGCCCGATCAGCAGCCCCCCGCCGGCCGAGATCGCCTTGTAGACGACGACGCGGCGGTCGGGCGCCAGGCGCTCGATCTGCTCGGGCGTGAGGCCGAAGGCGTCGTTGATGCGCGGGATGACCTTGACGAGCACGCCGACGTCGGTCACCCAGTCCAGGCCCGGGATCGGCACCACGGCCACGCCGGCGGCCAGCAGCGCGCGCTGCGTGACGAGCTTGCGGCAGTGCCGCGCCACCGCCTCGATCTCCTCGGGCGTCGAGGGCACCACGGTCCAGGCGGCCGACATCCTCAGGCGGGCAGCACGACGATGCCGTCGGCGTCGGCCACCAGCCGCTCGCCGGGGCGCACCCACAGGCCCTGCACGAGCACCGGCACGTCGCGCTGGCCCTCCTGGCGCTTGTCGGTGGCCAGCGGCATCGGCGCCAGCGCGCGGATGCCCACCGTGCACTGCGCGAGCTCGACGACGTCGCGCACGCAGCCGTCGACGACGATGCCGGCCCAGCCGTTGCGCGCCGCCGCCGAGGCGAGGTTGCCGCCGACGAGCGCGCGCCGCAGCGACCCGCCGCCCGCGACGACGAGCACGCGCCCCTCGCCCGGCTCGTCGAGCGCCGCCTTGACGAGCGAGTTGTCCTCGAAGCAGCGCACCGTCGACACCGGGCCGGCGAACGCCGTCACGGCGCCGAAGTCGCGGAACACCGGCGGCAGCACGCGCAGCGCGCCGCTGGTGTCGGCCTTGTGGGCGTCGCAGAGGTCGCAGGTGACGGGCGGGACGGAGCTCATGGATCGGTCGGCGGCTAACGGTGGCGGGAGCAGCGAGTATGCAACGGGGCCCGTTACGATGCCGCGATGACCGAGCGCACCGCCCCCACGGCGCTGATCGCCGCCTGCCTGGCCGCGACCTGGATCGTCTGGGGCACGTCGTACCTCGCGATCAAGTGGGCGCTGGTCGCGCTGCCGCCGTTCCTGCAGATGGGCACGCGCTTCGTCGCCGCGGCGCTGCTGCTGGGCGCCTGGGC
>CALIDR010000174.1 GCA_938022295.1 uncultured Burkholderiaceae bacterium | reverse complement strand
ATCGGCGGCCACGACGAGCGTGAGCAGACGCTCAACCAGCTGCTCGTCGAGCTCGACGGCTTCGACAGCTCGTCCGGCCTCGTGCTGCTGGCGGCGACGAACCGGCCCGAGATCCTCGATCCGGCGCTGCTGCGTGCCGGCCGCTTCGACCGCCAGGTGCTCGTCGACCGGCCCGACAAGGGCGGGCGGGTCGCGATCCTGAGGGTGCACAGCAAGAAGATCCGCCTGGCCGCCGGCGTCGACCTCGAGCAGGTCGCGGCGCTGACGACGGGGTTCTCCGGCGCCGACCTCGCCAACCTGTGCAACGAGGCGGCGCTGGCCGCCACGCGGCGCGGCGCGAGCGAGGTGACGCTGCAGGACTTCACGGTGGCGATCGAGCGCATCGTCGCCGGGCTGGAGAAGAAGAACCGGGTGCTGAACCCGCGCGAGCGCGAAGTCGTCGCCTACCACGAGATGGGGCACGCGCTGGTGGCAATGTCGCTGCCGGGCACGGACCCGGTGCACAAGGTCTCGATCATCCCGCGCGGCATCGGCGCGCTCGGCTACACGATCCAGCGCCCGACCGAAGACCGCTTCCTGATGACGCGCGAGGAACTCGAGCACAAGATCATGGTGCTGCTCGGCGGCCGCGCGGCGGAGAAGCTGGTGTTCGGCCACCTGTCGACCGGCGCCGCCGACGACCTGGCCAAGGTCACCGACATCGCGCGCGACATGGTGATGCGCTACGGCATGGTCGAGGACCTCGGCTACGTCGCCTACGAGGCCGAGCGGCCGCGCTTCCTCGAGGTGCCGGCGATGGGCGCCGGCGGCTGCACGCCGAGCCCGGCGACGCAGCAGCGCATCGACGAGGCAGTGCGCCGCATCGTGATGGACGCCTTCGAGCGCGCCACCGCGGTGCTCGAGCGCCACCGCGACGTGCTCGAGCGCTGCGCGCGCGAGCTGCTCGCGCGCGAGACGCTCGACGAGGCGGCGCTGGCGGCGCTGACGGCCGACGTGCGCGCCGCCGCGGCGCTGCCGGCGCCGGCGGCTACACCCGCCTGAAGCGCAGCCGCACCACCAGGCCGCCGTCGATCGCGTTGGCGATCTCGAGCGTGCCGCCCATGCGCTGCATCGACTTCTCGACGATCGCCAGCCCGAGCCCGGCGCCGGTGGCGGCGGTGCGCGCGAGGTCGCCGCGGTAGAACGGCGTCGTCAGCTGCGACAGCTTCTCCGGCGGCACGCCCGGCCCGTGGTCGCGCACCGTGACGACGACCCACGGCCCCTCGCGCACGTACGTGACCTCGACCAGGGCGACGTCGGTGGCGGGGTCGCGCGCGTAGCGGCGCGCGTTCTCGAACAGGTTGCCGAACACGCGGCCGAGCTCGGTCGGGTCGGCCTGCACCATCAGGTCGATCGCGAGCCGCGAATCGACGCGGATCGACGCCGGGTCGCGCAGCGACTGCGCCTCGCGCTCGACGAGGGCGGCGAGCGCGACCGGCTCGAGCTTGGTCTCGCCCGGGCGCGCGTAGTCCATGAACTTGTCGATGATGGCGTCGAGCTGGTCGATGTCGCCGGCCATGTTGCGCCGCGCCTCCTCGTCGGCGACGCTCATCTCGGTCTCCAGACGCAGCCGCGCCAGCGGCGTGCGCAGGTCGTGGCTGATGCCGGCCAGCATCACGGCGCGCTCCTCGTCGACGCGGGCGAGCTTGCTCGCCATGCGGTTGAAGCCCATGTTGACCTGGCGGATCTCGGTCGTCAGCGTGTCCTCGTCCAGGCGCGACTCGTACTCGCCCTCGCGGATGCGGCTGGCGGCGAACGACAGCTGCTGCAGCGGCCGGTTGATCAGCCGCGCGATCATCGCCGAGCCGAGCACGGTGGCCACCAGCGCGATGCCGATCCACACGAACCAGGTGCCGGTGCGCAGCGGCTGCACGCGGGTGGCGTCGGCGTGCAGCCAGTACGGGTCCTCCTCGATCATGAAGCCGACCCACAGCCCGGGCTGCCCGTTGACGCTGCGCGCGAGGATCGAGTACTGGTCCACCCGCGAGCGCAGCTCGTTGCCGACCTCGCGCGTGAAGCTGTCGACCGCGAACGGCTGCCAGGTGTCGCCCGGCTCGCGCGGTAGCACGCGGATGGCCTCCGTGTCGCTCATCGTCTTGACGACGGCCACGCGGCTGATCGGGTCGCTGTACTGCAGTGCCGCGCGCGAGAGGTTGACCAGGCTCGCGATCTCGCGCGCGGCCTGCACCGCGCGCGGCTCGAACTCGAGCGCGCGCAGCGTCGCCACCCACGCGCCGATGCCCACGCCGAGCAGCAGCGCGAGGAGGGCGAACGTGCGCCAGAACAGCGAAACGGCGAACGGGGCCTGGCGCATGGGGTGCGGGCGCCGCGTCGGCGGCGCCGGTGGTGGTTCCTCGGGTCCGCGTCAAGTCCCGCCGTCGGGCACGAACACGTAGCCCACGCCCCAGACGGTCTGGATGTAGCGCGGCTGCGAGGGGTCGGGCTCGATCATCTTGCGCAGCCGGCTGATCTGCACGTCGAGGCTGCGGTCGAACGGCTCGAACTCGCGACCGCGGGCGAGCTGGGCGAGCTTGTCGCGCGACAGCGGCTGGCGCGGGTGGCGCACCAGCGCCTTGAGCATCGAGAACTCGCCGGTGGTGAGCGGGATCGGATCGCCGTCCTTGGTCAGCTTGCGCAGCGAGAGGTCGAACTCGAACGGCCCGAACTGCACGATCTGCGGCTCCAGCGACGGCGCGCCCGGCGCCTCGGCCGGCGGGCGGCGGCGCAGCACGGCGTTGATGCGCGCCAGCAGCTCGCGCGGGTTGAACGGCTTGGGCAGGTAGTCGTCGGCGCCGACCTCGAGGCCGACGATGCGGTCGACGTCCTCGACCTTCGCGGTGAGCATGATGATCGGCGTGCGGTCGCTCGACGCGCGCAGCCGGCGGCAGATCGACAGGCCGTCCTCGCCGGGCAGCATCAGGTCGAGCACGATGAGGTCGATCGTCTCGCGCGACACCAGCTTGTTGAGCATCTTGCCGTCCTCGGCGAGCAGCACGTCGAAACCCTCCTGCGACAGGTAGCGGCGCAGGAGGTCGCGGATGCGCGCGTCGTCGTCGACGACGACGATGCGGTCCGGGCGCGGGCTGGCGGCGTTCATCGGCCTCTCCGTATTTGTAACATCGGCATTGTGCGCAGGGCTGGCCGGCGGTATCGGCACCGGCTGACCGTCGGTTACATCTATTTCCGCTCGCGCGCGGCACCGCGGGCGGTCAACCCAAATCGTTCACGGGGCGCTACAGGAGGGCCGCCGTGCCGCCCGCGCGTGGCGCCAAACCCCAGGAACCGCACGATGCCCCTTTCGATCCGCCCCCTTCGCCCCGTCCGCCGCCGCCTCGGCGTGCTCGCCTTCGCCGCCTTGGCCGGCGCCGCGTCGGCGCAGGTGCCGGGCGCGCCGCCGCAGGGCGTGCTGAGCCTGGCGGCGAGCGCGAGCGTCGAAGTGACGAAGGACGTCCTCGTGCTGACGTTCGCCGCCACCCGCGACGGCGCCGACGCCAACGCGGTGCAAAGCGAGCTCAAGCGCGCGCTCGATGCGGCGCTCGCCGAGGCGCGCCGCGTCGCGCAGCCGCCGCAGGTCGAGGTCTCGACCGGCAACTTCACGCTCTATCCGCGCTACGCGCCCAAGGGCGGCATTGCCGGCTGGAGCGGGCGCGCCGAGCTCGTCGTGCAGGGCCGCGACATGGCCGCGATCAGCGCGCTCGCCGGCCGCATCACGACGATGACAGTGGCCGGCGTCGGCCACCGTCTGTCGCGCGAGGCGCAGCAGCGCGTCGAGGCCGACGTCACGGCGCAGGCGATCGCCCGCTTCCGCAGCCTCGCCGGCGAGCTCGCGAAGCAGTTCGGCTACGACGGCTACGTCGTGCGCGAGGTCAGCGTCGCAACCGGCGGCGACGCCGACCACCCGGTGCCCATGCTGCGTGCCGGCATGGCCGCCGCGGCGGAGGCGGCACCGCTGCCTGTGGAGCCCGGCAAGGGCCTCGTCACGGCCAACGTCAGCGGCTCGGTGCAGATGAAGTAGCCGCCGCGGCCGCGGTCACTGCGCGAGCCAGCCGCCGTCGACGTTGATCGCCGCGCCGCGGATGTTGTCGGCCGCCGGCGAGCAGAGGAACACGGCGAGCTCGCCGAGCTGCTCGGGCGTCGTGAACTGCAGCGACGGCTGCTTCTCGCCGAGCAGGTCGCGCTGCGCCTGCTCGACCGGGATGCCTTCGCGCGCCGCGCGGGCGTCGATCTGCTGCTGCACGAGCGGCGTCAGCACCCAGCCCGGGCAGATCGCGTTGACCGTGATGCCGGTGGTCGCCGTCTCCAGCGCCACCGCCTTCGTCAGCCCGACGACGCCGTGCTTGGCGGCGACGTAGGCCGACTTCTGCGCCGAGGCGACGAGCCCGTGCGCCGAGGCGACGTTGATCACGCGCCCCCAGTTGCGCGCCCGCATGCCGGGGATCGCGAGCCGCGTGGTGTGGAACGCCGAGCTGAGGTTGATCGCGACGATCGCGTCCCACTTCTCGGGCGGGAAGTCCTCGACCCTGGCGACGTGCTGGATGCCGGCGTTGTTGACGAGCACGTCGACGCCGCCGAACTCGGCCGCCGCCATCGCCATCATCGCCTCGATCTCGGCCGGGCGGCTCATGTCGGCGCCGTGGTAGCCGACGCGCGCGCCGCTGGCCGCCGCGGCGGCACCGACGGCGTCGCGCGCGGCGGCGACGTCGCCGAAGCCGTTGAGCACGACGTGCGCGCCGCGGCGCGCGAGCGCGAGCGCGATGCCGAGCCCGATGCCGCTCGTCGAGCCGGTGACGAGGGCGGTCTTGCCTTGCAGCATGCGGGAATCCTCCGGACGGTTGCTACCATCGATTATCGGCGCCGCCGCGACGCCCTGGACCGCCCATGACCGAACCCCGCCTGCGCCACGTCTGCTGCCTGCGCGCCCAGCGCCTGCACCGCCTCGCCTACTGGGAGTGGGGCGACGCCGCGAACCCGCGCGCCGTCGTCTGCGTGCACGGCCTGACGCGCCAGGGGCGCGACTTCGACACGCTGGCGCGCGCGCTGTGCGGCGAGGTGCGCGTGGTCTGCCCCGACGTCTTCGGCCGCGGCCGCTCGGACTGGCTCGACGACCCGATGGGCTACACGATCCCGCACTACGTCGCCGACATGGTGACGCTGCTGGCGCGTCTGGACGCCGAGGCCGTCGACTGGGTCGGCACCTCGATGGGTGGCCTGATCGGCCTCGGCGTCGCGGCGCTCGAAGGCTCGCCGCTGCGCCGGCTGGTGCTCAACGACGTCGGGCCGACGATCGAGCCGGCGGCGCTGGCGCGCATCGGCAGCTACGTCGGCCAGCCCGCGCGGTGGGCGAGCCTGGAGGAGGCGGCCGACGCGCTGTGGCAGATCTCGCAGGGCTTCGGCCCCCACACGCGCGAGCAGTGGCTGGCGCTGACGGCGCCGCAGCTCGCGCCGCACCCCGAAGGCGGCTTCCGCCCGCACTACGACCCGCGCATCGCGGTGCCGTTTCGCGCCGTCAACGCCGAGCTCGCGGCCGCCGGCGAGGCGGCGCTGTGGGCCGCCTACGATCGCATCGCGTGCCCGACGCTGCTGCTGCGCGGCGCCGAGTCGGACCTGCTGTCGCACGCCACGGCGCTCGCGATGACGCGGCGCGGGCCACGGGCGACGCTGGTCGAGTTCGACGGCGTCGGCCACGCCCCGATGCTGGTGCAGCCCGACCAGGTGCGCGTCGTGCGCGACTTCCTGCTCGCCCCGTGACACGGCGATGAAGACCTCGCCGGCCGCCGCGCCGTCGGCGGTGGCGCCGATCGTGCGGCTGTCCGAAGTCGGCGCGGAGGCTGCCGCTGCTGCCGGCGACGCCGCGGCGGCCGATGCCGCCGCGCTCGAGCGGGCGCGCGCGTTCGCCGAGCCGCTGCTCGCCGCGCAGGCGCTCGACACCGGCGAGAACGCGTGGCAGCACGCCGAAGGCGTGGCGGCGATCCTGCGCGCGATCGGCGCGCCGCCTTCGATGCAGGCGGCCGCCTACCTCGTCTACGCCGCGGACTACCTCCAGAAGCCGGACGAGGTGATCGCCCGCTCGTTCGGCGCCTCGCACGCCGCGCTCGTGACCGGGACGCGGCGGCTGGTGCAGATCCAGCGCGCGGCGCGCGACGCGCAGGTGGGCGCCGACCAGCGCGCGCAGCAGACCGAGCGCGTGCGCAAGATGCTGCTCGCGTTCTCGCGCGACCTGCGCGTCGTGCTGCTGCGGCTGGCCTCGCGGCTGCAGACGCTGCGCTGGCACGCGCAGAGCAGGACGCCTTGCCCCCCGGCGCTGGCGCAGGAGACGCAGCAGGTGTTCGCGCCGCTGGCCAACCGCCTGGGCATCTGGCAGATCAAGTGGGAGCTCGAGGACCTCGCGTTCCGCTTCCTGCAGCCCGACGAGTACAAGCGCATCGCCGGCCTGCTCGACGAGCGGCGCAGCGAGCGCGAGGCACGGCTGGAAGCCTTTCGTGCGCGACTGGCCGACGAACTCGCCCAGGTGGGCATCCGCGCCACGGTGCAGGCACGCCCGAAGCACCTCTACAGCATCTGGAAGAAGATGCAGGGCAAGCGGCTCGACTTCGACCGCGTGCTCGACCTGCGGGCGCTGCGCGTGCTCGTCGACGACGTCGCGCAGTGCTATGCGGCGCTGGCCGCCGTGCACCAGCGCCACCCGCCGGTCGAAGGCGAATTCGACGACTACATCGCGCGCCCGAAGCCCAACGGCTACCGCTCGCTGCACACCGTCGTGCTCGACGACCAGCAGCGGCCGGTGGAAGTGCAGATCCGCACCCACGAGATGCACGAGCACGCCGAGTTCGGCGTGGCCGCGCACTGGGCGTACAAGGAGGCCGGCGTGCGCGGCTACGCTGGCGTCAGCGCCAGCGGCGAGTTCGAGGAGCGCGTGGCCGAAGCGCGCAAGGCGGTGCTGCGCCAGCTGCTGGCGTGGGAACGCGACTTCGTGCAGCGCGAAGGCGAGGACGGCCCGGCGTTCGACGACCGCATCTACGTCTTCACGCCACAGGCGGCCGTCGTCGAGCTGCCCGCCGGGGCGACGGCGATCGACTTCGCCTACAGCCTGCACACCGACCTCGGCCACCGCTGCCGCGGCGCGCGCGTCGACGGCCGCGTGGTGCCGCTGAACACGCCGCTGGCCAGCGGGCAGACGGTCGAGGTCGTCGCGGCGAAGGAGGGCGGCCCTTCGCTCGACTGGCTCAACCCCGAGCTCGGCTACCTCGCGAGCCATCGCGCGAAGGCCAAGGTGCGCGCCTGGTTCAACGCGCAGGCGCAGCAGCAGACGATCGCGCGCGGCCGCGAGGCGGTCGAGAAGCTGCTGCAGCGCGAAGGCAAGACGGCACTCAAGCTCGACGAGCTCGCCACCCGGCTGGGATTCCGCAACGCGGCGGCGCTGTTCGAGGTGGTCGGCAAGGACGAGTATTCGCTGCGCCACGTCGAGCAGCTGCTGCGCCCCGCGGAGCCGGCGCCCGCGGCCGACGACACGGTGGCGCTCAAGCGCCCGCGCAGCGACGAAGGCGGCGGGCGCGGCGGGGTGCTCGTCGTCGGCGTCGAGTCGCTGCTGACGACGCTGGCGCGCTGCTGCCGCCCCGCGCCGCCCGATGCGATCGGCGGCTTCGTCACCCGCGGCAAGGGGGTGGCGATCCACCGCGCCGACTGCACCAACTTCCGCCACATCGCCGCGCGCTCGCCCGAGCGCGTGATCGCCGTCGAGTGGGGCCGCCCGCGCGCCGACCGGCCGGCGCTGTACGCCGTCGACGTCGTCGTCGAGGCCGCCGACCGCCCCGGGCTGCTGCGCGACATCTCGGAGGTGTTCGCGAAGGAGAAGATGAACGTGACCGGCGTGCACACGCAAAGCGTCAAGGACGCGCGCGGCGGCACGGCGTGGATGACGTTCACCGTCGAGGTCGCCGAGACGTCGCGGCTGGCGCAGGTGCTCGGCCAGATCGGCCGCGTGGCGGGCGTGCGTCACGCGCGGCGCAAGTGAGGCGGCCGGCCGTTGGGTGGGCCTCGGCTATACTGTGCGGCTTGCAGGCGCGTAGCTCAGCTGGTTAGAGCACCACCTTGACATGGTGGGGGTCGTTGGTTCGAGTCCAATCGCGCCTACCAAAGACCTTCCGCCGACGGCGCCTGCGGGCGCCGTCGGCGTTTGCGCAGGCGCTCACGCCACGGCGTCGTCGGCTCGGCAGCGTTCGCCGGCGCGATCCCGCAGCGGCACCGGTGCGGGTGAGCGGCGTGCACCGGGCGCCAGCCCGAAGCGCCGTGCCTGCCGGGCGCGCGGCTCGGCGTCGTTCCCGAGCCCGTCGAGCGCGGTGCGGATCGCGTCGACGCCGTTCATGGCAGCGCCTTTCGGCGTGCAGCGGCCGTCGTGGTCGTCCCCGCCGGTGCTTGCAGATCGGCCGGCCAGTGCAAGGCCCGGCCGGTCTCGCGCTCGAACCGCGCGAGGTCGTCGGGGGTGTCGATGTCGATGCGGTAGTGGGCGTTGGCGGTGATCCAGGGCGCCGTCGCCCACGGATGCGCGTCGCGCCACTGCCGGCAGCCGACCGCGGCGTCGCTGGCGAGGATCGCGGCGCGCACCCCGGCATCGAAGATCACCGGGTTGCCCGGCGCGCCGTCGACCTGCGGAAAAACGACCGACACGCCCGCGGCGCGCCGATCGTAGGCGTCGATCAGCGCGGCGACGTCGGCGGCGTCGACGAGCGGCTGGTCGGCCAGCGCGACGACGACGGCGTCGGGTCCGTCGCCGAGGGCAGCGAGCCCGAGGCGCTGCGACGACACCGGCCCGGCGTCGGGCTCGGCGTTGCGCACCGTCGTGACGCCGAACGGAGCGACGACGGGCCCGACCCGGTCGGCATGGTGGCCGAGGGCGACGACGACCGGCGCGACGCCGGCGTCCGCCAGCGCCCGCAGCGTGCGCGCGATCAGCGGCTCGCCGCCGAGCTCGAGCAGGCACTTGGGCCGCCCACCGAGGCGCGAGCCGGCACCGGCGGCCAGCACGACCGCCCCGACCGCGGGCCGGCGGCGCGGCTGCGGCGCCGTGGCCGCCGGGCATCCGTCGCCGGCCGCGCCGCCGCTCATCGCCAGGCCACGAGCTCCATCGTCAGCGTGCCGCCGTGGACGAACGTGTAGCGCGCCGGCTCCTCGCGCGTCAGGCGCACGAGGCCGGGGCCGGGGCAGTACCACTCGGTGGTCACCAGCGGCAGGTCGCGCCAGCCGGCCACCGAGTCGGCGAACACGTGCACGCTGGCGAAGCCGCGCACGCGCAGGCAGCGCTCGAAGCGGCCGGCGGGCGTCTCGACCGCCTCGTCGGCGGCCTCGATCTGGTAGTGCATCGTGACCGGCGGCACGACGTGGCGCAGCTCGGGCGGGAAGTCGGCGCGCCGGCGCAGCAGGTACGTCGTCGTCGGCACCTGCCACTGCGTGCCGACGCGGTACGGGGCTTTCAGCACGTAGCGGCGCTGGCCGTCGGGCCGCGGGTCGGCGTCGAGGTCGCTCTTGCTCGCGACGCGGTAGATGCCGCTGTCGTCGGCGCGCAGCCAGTAGTCGACGCCGCCGTCGCTGCGCCGCCGCCACGCCGGGCCGTCGTCGAGCGTCTCGCGGCCGAGCGTGCGCAGCCGCAGCGTCTCGCGCTCGACGGCTGCGGAGTCGTCGCGCTCGCTGGTCACGCGGTACGTCCACTCGTGGCCGGCATCGAGCGGGAACAGCGAGTCGCCCGCCGGCGTGCGGCAGCCGGCCAGCGCGGCCGCGGCCAGCGCGAGCGCGGCCAGACGCCGGTACGGGTGCGCGATCGGTGACGTCATTTCTCGGGCAGCTGCGGCACCGGCAGGTCGCGGATCCTGATCTCCTGCGCCTCGCTGCCGGGGCGCAGCCACGACAGGCCCTGCACGCCGCGCCGCGGTTCGGCGGTGCCGAGCTGGCTGATGCCCTGGCGGACCTTCTTCAGCCCGTCGTTGAGCAGCGCGTGCAGGTCCTTGCTGTACGGCAGCCGGTAGGCGCGCGGCTCGGGTGCGGGCTTGCCGTCGACGAGCTCGTTGACCCAGACGTACAGCGCACCCGGCGTCGTCTTGCCGGGCTCCTCGATCACGGCGGCGAGCAGCACGAAGCGCTCGGGCAGCGCCTCGCGGCTGGGCCGGCCCCACACGTCGCCGAGCGCGGCCGACGCGGCGAACCACAGCCCGACCGCGCCCGCGACGACGCCCGCGCGCGCCCACCCCGGCCAGCGCGAGAACAGCAGCGCGAGCGCCGCGGCGAACACCACGGCGACGTAGAGCCACAGCAGGACGTCGGTGCCGCTCACGAGCGCTCCACGATCGACTTCGGCAGCGTGTTGACGTCGCGCACCTCGCCGTCGCGGTCGACGGTGAAGCGCACCGCGGTGGCCTCGTCGCCCTTGCGCGCGAGGTCGACGCTGCCGTAGAAGACGACGCTCGCGCGCGGGTTGACCTTGACGACCGAGACGTTCACCGTCACCGGCCGGCCGTTCTTGCTGTCGTAGTAGTGCACGTTGACGGTGTACTCGCCGGGCGCGAAGCCGCGGATCGTCACCACCTCCTGGTTCAGCGGGTTCACGATCTGGCGGCCGTCGATCACGATCGTGTCGTTGGTCATCCCGCGGTCGTCGCGGTCCAGGTGCATCATGCCGCCTTCGCGGGCGCGGAACCACACCAGGTTGCCGGCCGGGTCCTGGACCCAGGTGTCGATGTCGTTGGGGTCCATGTCGGGCCAGGTCACGGTGACGATGAACTCGGCCTTGGCGTCGATCACGCCGGTGCGCGCCTTCGGGTTCATCGCCACCAGCGCCACCGCGAACAGCAGCACGAAGACCAGCAGCGTGTTGAACAGCAGGTCGCTGAACGGGTCGAGGTCGTCGTGGCGGCGCCGGCGCAGGTAGGCCATCGCCGCGTCAGCGCAGCTCGCCGCCGGCGATCGACGCCGCGACGCGGTCGGCCAGGCGGTCGAGCAGCAGCAGCTGCAGCCCGAGCCAGAGGTTGGCGACGAGGCCCACCAGCGTCGTGTACAGCGCGATCGCCATCCCCTCGGTCATCTGCTTGAGCAGCAGCTGCACCTCGGCGAGCTCGAAGACCTGGCTCGCCGCCAGCCTCGCTGCCATCACGATGAAGCCGACGACGGTGCCGAGCAGGCCGAGCTTGATCGCCGCGGCGGCGAACCACCACGCCGTCTCGTGCGGCCCGTGGCTGCGCTCGGCCAGGCGCTGCGCGGCCTGGGGGTCGGCGCTGCCGCCCTCGAGGCGCCACCGTCGCGCCCATTCGCCGTCGGGCGCCGCCTCGCGGGCCAGGCGCCAGGCGCGCCTGCCGCACCACGCGGTCACGGCCAGCGCGAGGGCGAGGATCAGCAGGCTGATGCGGCTCGGGTCGCGGTCGACGAGCAGCGCCCAGCCGCCGGCGCGCGCGACCTGCCAGCCGACGAACAGCGCCAGCGCCGCGTGCAGCACCCAGGCCCAGAACAGGCCCTGCGCCAGCGTGCGCGTGCGGCCGCCGGCGGCTGCCCCGCCGCCGCCCCGGATCGCGACGTCGAGCAGCGCCCTCACGCCGCCGACCCCGTCCGCGGCGCCGTTGCGCGGCCGGCGGCAGCGCGCCGCGGCGCGGCCGTCACAGCTCGATCTCCATGCCGCCGTAGGCGATCTCGATCGCCCGCGCGGCCGGCACGTCGGCGCAGTGGCACGCCGCCGGCGGCTGCAGCAGCACCTTGCGGGCGGCGCGCGCGTCGAGCAGGGCGCCGATCCACGGCGGCGGCAGCGCGGCCGCGGGGCCTTCGCGCCACAGGCGGCAGTCGCCGCCGACGACGACGCAGTCGCTGTCGTCCATCCAGTCGGCCGGCAGCGTCGCGGCGCTGTCGAGGGCGGGGGCGTAGAACAGCTGATGGCCGCTCGCGGCGTCGCGCACGACGAGTGCGATCGCGTCGCCGGCGCCGGTGCCGTGGCCGGCGTCGAGCGCCACCGCGGTGAAGTCCAGCGTCGGCCAGGCGTCGATGCGAAAGCGCGCGAGCTGCGCGTCGCCGGCCACGGCGACCAGGCGCCAGTGCACGTCGCAGTAGTGCTGCAGCACCGGCAGCACGGGCAGCTCGACCGTGAGCTGCTCGAACACGGCCGGCGTCGCGTAGAGGTCGATCGGGCGGCCGTCGCGCAGGCTCAGCAGCCCGCTCGCACGGTCGGCCCGGGCGTCGGTCAGCACGACGGCGATCGGCTCGTCGCGGCTTGCCGGCTCGAGCGCGTCGGGCACCGCGCCGGCGGCGTCGAGCAGCAGCCAGTGGTGGCCGTCGACCGACAGACCCAGGCCCGGCCGCTGGGCGGGCCGCTTCGGCGGCGGGCCGAGGACGACGACCTTCACCGCGACCGCCGGCAGTGGCGGGCCGGGGCGGGCGGCAGCTTCGGCGCGCTGGACATCGGATCTCCCTCGCAATCGGTTCGTGACTCTGGTGTCGCGCCGCGCCGCGACGGCCCGGCGTGCGTTGGTGCGTCGCAGATGCGAGCAAGAGCCATGCCGCCAGCGTCCAAGCGCGCAAGGCAGACCCGCGGCCAGCCGCCGCGGCGTTCACTGCGCCAGCGGCTGACACGACGTCGCCCGCAGCGTGCCAACGCGGCACAGGGCATACCCGCACCCGGGCCGCCATCGCCCGCGGCCATGCCGCGGGTTCAGCCCCGGTTCCAGCGCAGCTTGCGGTAGATCGTGTTGCGGCTGATGCCCAGCCGCTTCGACGCTTCCGAGATGTTGCCGCCCACCGCCTCGAGCGTGATGCGGATCGTCTCGATCTCGATCTCCTCGAGCGAACGGCCGGCCACCGGCGGGGCGGGCGGGATGCTCTGCGCCGGCGGCAGCACCGGACGCGCCGACGGCACGGGCGCCGCCGCGACGGCAGGGGGCGGCGCCGCCGCCGGGGCTTCGGCCGCGGCCTGCGCCGCGGCGGCGCGGGCGTCGTCGACGAAGTCGTCGCTCAGGTGGTCGACGGTGATCGTCGGCTGGCCGGCCGCCATCACGGCGGCGGTGCGCAGAACGTTGAACAGCTGGCGCACATTGCCCGGCCAGCGGTACGCCTGGAACAGCCGCACGACCTCGGGGCTGAGCTGCAGCGGCCGCTGCGGCGACTCGCGGGCGAGAATGCGGCGCGCCAGCGCCATCAGGTCGGTGCGCTCGCGCAGCGGCGGCAGCCGGACCGCCAGGCCGTTGAGGCGGTAGTACAGGTCCTCGCGGAAGGTGTGGGCGGCGATCATCTCGCGCAGGTTGCGGTGCGTCGCGCAGATGATCGCGACGTCGACGCCGATCGACTTCGTGCTGCCCAGCGGCGTGACCTGGCGCTCCTGCAGCACGCGCAGCAGGTGCGCCTGCAGCGGCAGCGGCATGTCGCCGATCTCGTCGAGGAACAGCGTGCCGCCGTTGGCCTGCACGATCTTGCCGACCGTGCCCTTGCGCCGCGCGCCGGTGAACGCGCCTTCCTCGTAGCCGAACAGCTCGGCTTCGATCAGCGTGTCGGGGATCGAGGCGCAGTTGACGGCGACGAAAGGCTGCCGCGAGCGGCGCGAGTCGTGGTGGATCGCACGCGCGAGCAGTTCCTTGCCGGTGCCGGTCTCGCCGAGGATCAGCACCGGGATGTCGCGGTCGAGCACGCGGCGGATCTTGCCGACCACCTGCTCGATCTGCGCGTCGCCGGTCTGCAGCTGCGCGAGGCCCGACGGCGCGGCGTCGCGCACCGCCGGTGCGGGCGTTGCCGTCGGCGCGGGGGCTGCCGCGACCGGCTCGGCCGCCGCGGGCGGCGCGGCGCGCGGCAGGTCGGACAGGTCGTGCCAGACCGGGAAGTTGAAGCGCGCGTGGACGTGGAACTGGCGTCCGCCGGGCGTCGTGACCGCCACCGGCGTGGCCAGCGGCGAGCGGAACTGGTCCACCAGCGCGCCGACGCTGGTGCCGAACAGCGACACCAGCGTGTGCATGCGAACCGCCGCGCCGCTCATGCCGAGCTGGTCGAGTGCGCCGCGGTTGGCGCCGACGATGCGTCCCTCCGGCGTGACGGCGAGGATGCCCTCCATCAGCGTGCCGATGAACTCGACCCGGCTGTGGAAGTGCAGCCGCATCACGTTGCGGAAGTCGTCGTTGAGCCAGTGGTTCTCGATCATCCGCGCCGACATCTTCACCAGGCCCATCGTGTGCTGGTGGTAGCTGCGGTGGTCGCCGGTGACGTCGAGGACGCCGAGGATGTTGCCGCGCGGGTCGAGGATCGGCGCGGCCGAGCAGGTCAGGAAGTGGTTGGCGTGCAGGAAGTGCTCGTCGGCGTGGACGAGCGTGGGCGCCTCGTCCACGAGCGCGGTGCCGATCGCGTTCGTCCCCTTGGCCGGCTCGGACCAGTTGACGCCCGGCTGCAGCGCGACCTTCTGCGCCTTGGCGAGGAAGTCGTCGTCTCCGATCGAGTGGATGATCGTGCCGGTGGCGTCGCACAGCACGACCATGCTCTCGGTGTTGACGATCTGCTCGTAGAGCATCTCCATCACCGGCGCGGCGTGCGTGTACAGGCGCAGGTTGCGCTCGCGCACGATGCTCAGGTCGGAGCGGCCGAGGGGCGCGTGGTCCGGGCGTTCGATGCGCGACAGCCCGAACGCCGCGCAGCGCTCGTGCGACTGTTCGATCGCGTCGACGTGGCCGGGGTGGGGTGCCGTGGCGGCCGGCGGCTCGCGGCCGTCGCGCTCGGCGCGGGTGCGCCGGGCCGGCCCGGTGGCGTACGTTCGATACGCAGGCATTCTTTTGTCTCCTTCACAGCCGCGGGCGCGGCTTCGGTGTCCGCGGCCCGGCGCAGAGTGTTCCATATCCTGCCTCGCGAACGTGAATCGTCCCTGATCGGGACAGGTCGCCCGGGCCGACCCCGACGCCGCCGCCCCGACCGCACCGCCGCCGCGGATGGCACGTGGCTTGCAGAGACGGCGCACCCCGACATTCCACCCACCGGAGATGCCCCCGATGATCACGCTGCCCTTTCGTCCCGACCTGCGGCCGCTCTTGGCCGCCTTCGCGCTGGCCCTGTCGGGCGCCGCCTTCGCCCACGGCGACGTCACGCCGCAGGCCGTCGACACCAAGGAACTGCCGCAGCTCGGCGAGCAGTGGCGCACCGAGAACCCGTACCGCAGCAACGCGGTGGCGGTGCGCATCGGCAGCTCGGCGTACAACCAGAATTGCGCGCGCTGCCACGGGCTGGAGGCGGTCTCGGGCGGCATCGCGCCCGACCTGCGCAAGCTCGACGGCGAATGCGCGACACTGCGCGACGACAGGCGCAAGGCGGCGTGCGTGAAGGAGATGGACGACTTCTACCTCGGCAAGGTGCGCCGCGGCGTGACGCGCAACGGCGCCGTCTACATGCCGCCGTTCGAGGGCATCCTGAGTCAGGAGGCGATGTGGTCGATCAAGTCGTACCTGGAGACGCGGCGGGAGAAGCCGATTTGAGGCCGCCGGCCGACTGCCGGCGGCGCCGGCTGCTCCTGGCCGCCGGCGCGGCCGTCGCGGCGGCCGCGGTGCCGGCCGCCGCCCGCGCGCAGGCGCTGGCCCGGGTGAAGGACCGCGGGCGGCTGTCGGTGGCGGTCTATCACGACATGCCGCCGTTCCACGTCGGCGGCGAGGGCATCGACGTGCTGCTCGCGCGAGCGCTCGCGCAGCGCCTCGAGGTGGCGCTGTCGCTGCTGCCGTTCCACGCCGGCGAGGGCATGGGCGACGACCTGCGCAACATGGTCTGGCGCGGCCACTACCTCGGGTTCGGCCCGGCTGACGTGATGCTGCACGTGCCGGTCGACCCGCCGCTGATGCGCGAGACGCCGCAGGTCGAGATCTTCGCGCCGTACTACCGCGAGCGGGTCATGATCGCGCGCCGGCTCGACGCCGTGCCGCGGCTGGACAGCCTGGCCGACTTCGGCACGCAGCGCATCGCGGTGCCGGGGCAGAGCCTGGCCGGCTGGCTGCTGATCGGCGCCGACGGGGGGCGCTACCGCGACCAGCTGCACACCAGGATCGCCGACGGCACCGAGGCGGCGCGCCAGCTGCAGCGCGGCGAGGTCGCCGGCGCCGCGGGGCTCGCCTCCGAGCTCGAATCGGTGCTCAATGGCGACTCAGGGGTGGCGATCGAGCCGCTGCCGCTGCCGCAGATGCGCAACGGCTGGGCGGTGGGCTTGGCCGTCAAGCGTGAGGCGCGCGACCTCGCCCAGGCGCTGCAGGCCGCCGTCGAGGCGCTGGCTGCCAGCGGCGAGCTGGCGGCGATGTTCGCGTCGCGCAACGTGTCGTGGCGCCGGCCGTGACGCGGCGGTGACGCTGTCACCGCGTGGAACACCGCTAGGGTTACACCTAGGTTTCGGCGCCGGCGCCGCCTTCGCAACATACGCGGCAGGCACCATGGCGCGGTCCGGGCAGGCTGCGCCGGTACGCCCCGTGTCCACTCCACCCTGAGGACCCCATGCAGAAGACCTTGCACATCAACCCCGAGAAGTGCACCGGCTGCCTCCAGTGCGAGATGGCGTGTTCGTTCGAGAACTACGCCACCTACGCCCCGGCGAAGTCGCGCATCAAGGTGTTCGACTTCCACCACACCGGGCGCAAGGTGCCCTACACCTGCACCCAGTGCGACGAGGCCTGGTGCCTGCACGCGTGCCCGGTCGAGGCGATCACGATCGACAAGCTGACCGGCGCCAAGGTCGTCAGCGAGACGACCTGCGTCGGCTGCAAGGTGTGCACGATCGCCTGCCCGTTCGGCACCATCAACTACGTGCAGGAGACCGGCAAGGTGCAGAAGTGCGACCTGTGCGGCGGCCAGCCGGCGTGCGCCGAGGCCTGCCCGACCGGCGCCATCACCTACATCGACGCCAACTGGACCGGCCTGAACCGGATGCAGGCCTGGGCCGACAAGCTCGGCAATCAACCCGCTGCGGCATAAGGAGTACGCACATGTCCTGGGCAGGAAAGATCCTTCGCGTCAATCTCACCGCCGGCACCGTCAAGTCCGAGCCGCTGAACATGGACTGGGCGCGCGCCTACCTCGGCTCGCGCGGCCTGGCCACCAAGTACATCGTCGAGGAGGTCGACCCCAAGGTCGACCCGCTCGGCCCCGACAACAAGGTGATCTGGGCCACCGGCCCGCTGACCGGCACGATGGCCTCGACCGGCGGCCGCTACACCGTCGTCACCAAGGGGCCGCTGACCGGCGCCATCGCGTGCAGCAACTCCGGCGGCTACTGGGGCGCCGAGCTGAAGATGGCCGGCTGGGACATGATCGTCTTCGAGGGCAAGTCGGCCAAGCCGGTGTACCTCTACGTCGAGGACGACACGGCCGAGCTGCGCGACGCCGCGCACCTGTGGGGCAAGAGCGTCTGGGAGACCGAGGAGACGATCAAGAAGCAGCACCAGGACCCGCTGATCCGCGTCTCGAGCATCGGCCGCGCCGGCGAGAACCAGGTGCTGTTCGCCGCCGTCGTCAACGACCTGCACCGCGCGGCCGGCCGCTCGGGCGTGGGTGCCGTGATGGGCAGCAAGAACCTGAAGGCGATCGCGGTGCGCGGCACCAAGGGCGTGGGCAACATCAAGGACCCGAAGGAGTTCATGAAGGTCACCTTCGAGAAGAAGAAGGTGCTCGCCGACAACGCCGTCACCGGCCAGGGCCTGCCGACCTACGGCACGCAGGTGCTGATGAACGTCATCAACGAGATCGGCGCGCTGCCCACGCGCAACCACCGCGACGTCTCGTTCGAAGGCGCGAAGGACATCTCCGCCGAGGCGATGGCCACGCCGCGCAAGAGCGACGGCAAGCCGCAGCTGGTGACCAACCAGGCCTGCTTCGGCTGCACGATCGCCTGCGGGCGCATCAGCAAGATCGACCAGACGCACTTCAGCGTGCAGAACAAGCCGCAGTACTGGGGCGCCACCGGCGGCCTCGAGTACGAGGCGGCGTGGGCGCTCGGCGCGGCCAACGGGGTCAACGACCTCGAGGCGCTGCAGTACGCCAACATGATCTGCAACGAGCAGGGCATGGACCCGATCAGCTTCGGCGCCACCGTCGGCGCGGTGATGGAGCTGTACCAGATGGGCGTGCTGACGAAGGAGCAGCTCGGCGTCGAGGCGCCGTTCGGCTCGGCACGGGCGCTGTGCGAGTTCGCCGACATGACGGCCAACGGCGTGGGCTTCGGCAAGGAGATCGGGCTGGGCAGCAAGCGGCTGTGCGCGAAGTACGGCCACCCCGAGCTCAGCATGAGCGTCAAGGGCCAGGAGTTCCCGGCCTACGACAGCCGCGGCATCCAGGGCATGGGCCTGACGTACGCGACCAGCAACCGCGGCGCCTGCCACCTGCGCAGCTACACCGTCGCCTCCGAGGTGCTCGGCATCCCGGTCAAGACCGACCCGCTGTCGGCCGAAGGCAAGCCCGAGCTCGTGAAGGCGTTCCAGGACGCGACCGCGGTGTTCGACTCGGCCGGCATCTGCGTGTTCACGAGCTTCGCCTGGGGCCTGGCGGACGTGCAGCCGCAGCTCGCGGCGGCGTGCGGCGACGAGTTCACGCTCGACAACCTCAACGTGATCGGCGAGCGCATCTGGAACATGGAGCGCGATTTCAACAACCGCGCCGGCTTCACGGCCAAGGACGACACGCTGCCGCCGCGCTTGCTCAACGAGCCGGCCAAGACCGGCCCGGCGAAGGGCCTCGTCAACAAGCTGCCCGAGATGCTGCCGAAGTACTACGAGGTGCGCGGCTGGAACGCCGACGGCACGCTCAAGCCCGAGACGCGCGCGCGGCTGGGCCTGTGAGCTCGCCCCTGCGCTGACCACGAAGGCGGTCGCAAGACCGCCTTCTCACTTCGAGAGCCCACCATGAAGCACGTCATCCTCGGCGCCGGCCCGGCCGGCGTCATCGCCGCCGAGACGATCCGCAAGCACGCGCCGCACGACGAGATCCTGATCGTCGGCGACGAGCCCGAGCCGCCGTACTCGCGCATGGCGATCCCCTACCTGCTGATCGGCAACATCGGCGAGGAGGGCACGCACCTGCGCCACGACCCCGACCACTACGCCAAGCTGCGCATCGACGTGAAGCGCGGCGTGCGCGCCACCGGCGTGGACACGGCCGCGCGCACCGTCGCGCTCGACGACGGCAGCACGGTGCCGTTCGACCGCCTGTTGATCGCCACCGGCTCGCGCCCGGCGAGCCCGCCGATTCCCGGCATCCACAGCGAGGGCGTGCACACCTGCTGGACGCTGAAGGACGCCCGGGCGATCATGCAGCTCGCGCAGAAGGGTGCGCGCGTGCTGCAGATGGGCGCCGGCTTCATCGGCTGCATCATCATGGAGGCGCTGGCCGCCCGCGGCGTGCAGCTCACCGTCGTCGAGATGGGCGACCGCATGGTGCCACGCATGATGGGGCCGACCGCCGGCGGCATGATCAAGGCGTGGTGCGAGTCCAAGGGCGTGCGCGTGATCACCGGCGCGCGCGTCGAGGCGATCGAGGCACGGGCGCCGTTGCGCGTACGGCTGTCCACCGGCGACTATCTCGGCGCCGACCTCGTGATCAGCGCCACCGGCGTCAAGCCGGCGATCGGCTTCCTCGAGAACTCCGACATCAAGTGCCTGCTCGGCGTGCTGACCGACGAGCACATGCAGACCACGGTGCCCGGCATCCACGCCGCCGGCGACTGCGCCGAGGCATTCGACCCGATCAGCGGCAAGACCGTCGTCAGCGCGATCCAGCCCAACGCCGCCGACCAGGCGCGCATCGCCGCGCTGAACATGGTCGGCCGCAAGGCGGCGCTGAAGATGGTCACCCAGATCAACGTCCTCGACACGCTCGGCCTGATCTCGTCGAGTTTCGGCGACTGGCAGGGCGTGCCCGGCGGCGAGCACGTCGAGCTCACCGACCGCGCGGCGGGCAAGCACCTGAGCCTGCAGTTCCAGGGCGACCGGCTGATCGGCTGCAACAGCGTCGGCTGGACCGAGCACGTCGGCGTGATGCGCGGCCTCGTCGAAGGGCAGGTGCGGCTGGGCGAGTGGAAGGACAAGCTGCTCGCCGACCCGACGCGGCTGACCGAGGCCTACCTCGCCCGCGCGCAGGCGCAGGAGGCGCACGCGTTGGTCAAGGCCTGAGCGCGGCGCACCGCCACCGCCTGCGGCATCATCGGCGCATGCGCATCACGTTCAAGCTCTACGCGAGCCTCGCCCAGTACCTGCCGCCCGAGGGGCGCGACGGCAACGCGGTCACGCTCGACGTCGAACCCGGCGCGACGATCGCGCAGGTCGTCGAGCCGTTCAACCTGCCGATGAAGCTGGTGCACCTGGTGCTGATCAACGGCGTGTTCGTGCCGCCCGAGGAGCGGGCCTCGCGGCGCCTCGCCGAAGGCGACGTGCTGGCGATCTGGCCGCCGATCGCCGGTGGCTGACGGGCCGAAGGCGGTGCGGCCGCCCGCGGCGCGCTGAACACCGATGCAGAGCCACTACCCGGCCGCGTTCGAGCGCGAGATGGGCTGCACGGCCGGCGAGCTCGTCGGCTGGCTGCCCGGGGCCGGCGGCGGGCGGCCGGTCGCGGTCGGGGCGCAGCGCGCCGAAGTCGCGATCGGCACCGGCCGCCTCGAACTGACGTGGCAGGTGCTGCCGCCGCGGCGCATCGCGCTGATCGTGCTGCCGCGGCTGCAGGTGCGCTTCGCATTCACCGACGTCGGCGACGACGACCGCCAGCGCTTCATGCGCCACTTCGACCTCTACACCCAGCGCGGCGGCGGTTGACCGGCGGCCGCCCACCGCGCGGGTGGCGCGCGCCCGCCGGCGGACGGCGCATCCCTAGGCCTAGGGGTGGCGCCGGCGCGCGCGGCGCGAGAAGGTCGGCGCCCGCGGTGCGCAGGCGCCGCCAACCCTCTGCCCCCCGTCATCGGTCCATGCAGGCCCTGGAGGCGCTGCCCTTTCGCATCGTCGGCGAGTCGCCCGCGTTCCGCCGCGTGATCGCGCTGCTCGAGCGCATCGCGCGCAGCGACGCACCGCTGCTGATCGAAGGCGAGACCGGCAGCGGCAAGGAGGTCGCCGCCCGCGCGGTGCATTACGGCGGGGCGCGGCGCACGGCCCCATTCGTGCCGATCAACTGCGGCGCGCTGCCCGACGCGCTGTTCGAGGCGGAGCTCTTCGGGGTCGAGCGCGGCGCCTTCACCGACGCGCGCGAGCGTCGCCGTGGTCTGGTCGCCGAAGCCGAGGGCGGCACGCTGTTCCTCGACGAGGTCGACGCGCTGGCGCCGAAGTCGCAGGTGGCGCTGCTGCGCTTCCTGCAGGACCAGAGCTACCGCCCGCTCGGCAGCGCGCGCGAATGCCGGGGCGACGTGCGGCTGATCGCGGCGAGCAACCGGCCGCTGGAGCCCCTGGCCGCGCAGGGCGGTTACCGGCAGGATCTGCTGTACCGCCTGAAGGTGCTGCACGTCGAGCTGCCGCCGCTGCGCGAACGCGGGCGCGACGCGGCGCTGCTGGCGGCCCACTTCGCCGAGCGCTTCGGCCGCAAGTACGGCGCGGCCGCGCAGCCCCTGGACCCGTCGTGGCTGGACTGGGTCGTCGCCCAGCGCTGGCCGGGCAACATCCGCGAGCTCGAGAACTGGGTGCACCGCCAGGTGCTGCTCGGCGACGCACCGGTCGCGCCGGCCGCCCCGGTGCCGGGCGAGCTGCCGAGCCACCGCGACGCGAAGGCGCGTGCGCTCGAAGCCTTCGAGCGCGAGTTCCTGCTCGCCGCGCTGCGCCACGCGCAGGGCAACGTCAGCGCGGCCGCGCAGCTCGTCGGCAAGGAGCGGCGCGCCTTCGGCAAGCTGCTGAAGAAGAACGCGATCGACCGCCGCTCGATCGGCTGACGCCGGGTCGAAGGCGACCCGTCGGGCGGGTCGCGCACGACCCGCCCGCGGCGGGGCCGCCACGACGGATCAGGCACTTGCGCGCGATCGGCGCACGGCACGCGGGTTGCTGGAGACCGCCCATGCCGATGGCCCTCGCGATGCCCACCACCTCGCCGCTGCCCGATCCGCTCGTGCGGTTGCTGCTGGACTACCTGGCCCGGCACCCGCAGGCGGCCGATTCGCTGGCCGGCGTGGCGCGCTGGTGGGTCGGCGAGGACAGCCCGTACGGCCTGGAGCAGGTGCGCGCCGCGCTCGCCCGTCTGGTCGACCACGGGCTGCTGCGCCACGAGCGGCTCGCCGACGGCACCGACTGGTATGCGGCCGTGCCCCTGCGCGATCGCGACGGGCACACGCTGCACTGACCACGCCCCGAAGGTCACCACGAACCCCGCAGGAGTCACCCGATGGCCGCAGTCCTGAGCTACCCCGGCGTCTACATCGAAGAGGTGCCGAGCGGCGTGCGCACGATCGCCGGGGTCGCGACTTCCGTCGTCGCGATGGTCGGCCGCACCCGCCGCGGGCCGCTGGACCACCCGGTGCGCCTGAACAGCTTCGGCGAGTTCGAGCGCGTCTTCGGCGGTCTGTGGGACGAGGCGCCGCTGACGTTCGCCGCGCTGCACTGCTTCCAGAACGGCGGGCGCGACCTGCTCGTCGTGCGCGTGGCGCGCAACGCGGCCGCGTGCACCGCGGCGCTGCCGCACGACGGCGCGGCGACGCAGCTGGTGCTCGAGGCGGCGACGTCGGTCACCGGCCAATCCGTCGCGGATCCCGGCACCTGGGCGACGCAGCTGCGCGTGGCGGTCGACCACGCCGGCGCCGGCGGCGCAACGCTGGCCGCGCCGCTGTTCAACCTCACGATCACGAACCTCGCCAGCGGCGAGCGCGAGTCGTACTTCAACCTCTCGGCGAGCCCCGCGAGCCCGCGCTTCGTGACCACGGTGCTGGCCGGCAGCAGCCGGATGGCGCGCGTGGTGGCGGGCGCCGACGTGCGGCCCGCGCCCACGCCGGCAGCAACCCCGGTCGCGTTCGCCGACCCTTCGGTGGCCCCGGCCACCGCCGACGGCGACCCGGTGCGCGCCGACGAGGTCGTCAGCGGCGCGAGCCTGGAGGCGAACCGGCGCGGCATCTACGCGCTCGAGCACGCCGACCTGTTCAACGTGCTGTGCCTGCCGCCGTATGCGCCGGCCGACGACGTCGACGCCGGCGATCTCGCCAACGCGATCCAGTACTGCGCGCGGCGGCGGGCGATCCTGCTCGTCGACCCGCCGGCGGCCACCGCCACGGTGGCCGCGGCGCAGACGTTCGCCAACGCGCTCGCGCGCAGCGAGAACGCGGCGTTCTACTTCCCGCGCATCCTGGCGCCGAACCCGCTGCGCGAGAACCGCGTCGAGGCCTACGCGCCGTGCGGTGCGGTGGCTGGCGTGCTGGCACGCACCGACGCCACGCGCGGGGTGTGGAAGACGCCGGCCGGGCTCGACGCGACGATCAACGGCGCCACCGGCCTGGCGGCGCGGCTGACCGACCTCGAGAACGGCGTGCTCAACCCGCAGGGCATCAACTGCCTGCGCGAGTTCCCGCTCGCCGGGCGCGTCGTCTGGGGCGGGCGCACGCTGCGCGGCGCCGACGCGCTGGCGTCGCCGTGGAAGTACCTCGCGGTGCGGCGCACCGCGCTGTTCCTTGAGGAGAGCCTGTACCGCGGCACGCAGTGGGTCGTCTTCGAGCCCAACGACGAGCCGCTGTGGGCGCAGATCCGGCTCAACGTCGGCGCGTTCATGCACGACCTGTTCCGGCAGGGTGCGTTCCAGGGCACGAGCCCGCGCGAGGCCTACTTCGTCAAGTGCGACCGCGAGACGACGACGCAAAGCGACATCGACCGCGGGATCGTCAACATCGTCGTCGGCTTCGCGTCGCTGAAGCCGGCCGAGTTCGTCGTCGTCAAGCTGCAGCAGATGGCCGGCCAGGTGCAGGCCTGAAGGAGCGATTCGCCATGGCCCAGTTCAGCGTCAACGCGCAGCGTTTCGACCCGTACAAGAACTTCAAATTCCGCGTCAGGTGGGACGGCCGCTACGTCGCCGGCGTCAGCAAGGTCGGCGCCCTCAAGCGCAGCACCGAGGTCGTCGAGCACCGCGAGGGCGGCGACCCGAGCACCGCGCGCAAGAGCCCCGGGCGCACCAAGTACGAACCGATCACGCTCGAGCGCGGCGTGACCCACGACACCGAGTTCGAGAAGTGGGCGCACAAGGTCTGGAACTTCGGTTCCGGCCTCGGCGCGGAGGTGAGCCTGAAGGACTTCCGCAAGGACATCATCATCGAGGTCTACAACGAGGCAGGGCAGCTCGCGATCGCCTACAGGGTCTACCGCTGCTGGGTCAGCGAGTACCAGGCGCAGGCCGACCTCGACGCCAACGCCAATGCGGTGCTGATCCAGACGCTCAAGCTCGAGAACGAAGGCTGGGAGCGCGACTACGGCGTCCAGGAGCCCACCGAGCCGACGTTCACCGAGCCGGCCTGAGCGATGGATGCGTCGCTGCTCGACCTGTGGGAGCGCGCGCTGCCGCTCGCGCCGGCCGCACGCGAACGGCTGCTCGCGCTCGATGCCGAGGGCAGCGCGCCGGCCAGCGTCGGCGCGCAGCGCCACCGGCTGCTCGGTCGGCTGGCGCAGCGGCTCGGCCCGCGGCTGGCACTGCGCTGCCGCTGCCCGGCGTGCGGCAGCGAGGCCGGGTTCGACGTCGACCTGCCGGCGCTGATAGAGGCGACGGCCGGCGGCGCTGGCGGCCGCGAGCGCCGGCTCGAGCACGGCGCCTGGCAGGTGCGGTTCCGGCTGCCGGCGCCGGACGAGCTGCCGCTCGACGAACCCGACCCCGACGCCTTCGTCGCCCGGCTGCTCGAGCGGTGCGTGACCGAGGCCTGCGAAGACGGCGCGCCGCGCAGTCCGCGGAAGCTGCCGTCGCCGCTGCTCGATGCCCTGTCGCGGCGCATGGACGCGCTCGACCCGGGCGCGCACATCGCGTTCGACGTCGTCTGCCCGGCGTGCGGGACCGCATGGAGTGCGCCGTTCGACCCCGGCACGGCGTGCTGGACGCTGATCGACGAAGACGCGGGCGAGCTGCTGCTCGACGTCGACACGCTGGCCGCGCGCTACGGGTGGAGCGAGGCGGCGATCCTCGCGCTGCCCGCGCAACGCCGCCGCGCGTACCTTCGGCTCGCGCGCGGAGCATGACGGTGGAGTACCTGCGCCGGTTGCATCCGTCGGCGTCGGGCCTGCCCGGCGAAGCCCGGCTGGACCGCCCGCCGCGCTTCGGTGCGGCCTGCCCGGTGGCCCTGGCCGAGCCGCCGATCGCCGCCGCAGTACTGCCACCGCCGCCAGTGCAGGTCGCGAGCCCGCAGCCGATGCCAGCGGCGGCGGTGGCGGCGCCGGCCGCCGGGCCGGGGCTGGCCGAAACGTCGCGCCGCGTCGACGCCGACGCGTTTGCGCCACCGCCGCGACGCGCGCCCACCCCCGCGGCGCCGCGCGATGCCGCCGCCAGCGAACCGCCGCCCTCCGACGCGCCTGCGTCAGCGGCCGCCCCCGCCGTACGGGTGCAGAGTTCGGGGCCGTCGCCGGCGGCGGAACGGCAAGCGGCGCGGCCGGCGGTGCCGCGGCCGCCCGCACTGCCCGAGCCGCCGCGCCGCGCCGACGCCGTGGCGGCGCGGGCGGACCGACCCGAAATCGTGCAGGTCACGATCGAGCGCATCGACGTGCGGCTGCCCGCGGCGCCGGTGCCGGCGCCGCGCAGGCCGCGCCCGGCGTCGGCGGTCGAGCCGCTCGCCGACTACCTGCGCAGCACCGGGCCGCGATGAGTTCGCCGCTCGCGATCGCCGCCGTCAGCGCCGTGCTGCGCAACCTGCTCGACAACGGCATGGTCGACGCCAGCGGCGTGCTCGGCCCGGTGACGGTGAGTGCGCTCGCGCCGGACCGGATCGACGTCGACGCCGCCGACTTCGCGCCACGCCTGAACCTGTTCATGCACCAGGCGCTGCCGAACGCGGCTTGGCGCAACCGCGAGCTGCCGTCGCGCGACACGGCCGGCGTACGGGTCGCGAACCCGCCGCTGGCGCTGGACCTGCACTACCTCGTCACCGCCTACGGCGCGGCCGACTTCCACGCCGAGATCCTGCTCGGCTACGCGATGCACCTGCTGCACGAGCGGCCGGTGCTCGACCGCGCGGCGATCCGCCGGGCGCTCGATCCGAGCCCGCTCGACGTCTCGATGCTGCCGCCCGCGTTCCAGGCGCTGGTGGCGAGCGACCTGGCCGACCAGATCGAGTCGCTGCGCATCTCCCCGCTGCCGATGGGCACCGACGAGACGAGCAAGCTGTGGTCGGCCACCCAGGCGCCGTACCGGCCGTCGGCGGCCTATCAGGTCAGCGTCGTGCTGATCGAGGCGCGGCGGCCGACGCGCGCGGCACTGCCGGTGCTCTCGCGCGGGCCGGTCGATGCGCTGACGCAGCGCGACCGTGGCGTCGTCGTGCAACCCGACCTGCTGCCGCCGGGGCCGACGCTGCTCGCCGTCACGCCGCCGAACGGGCAGGGTGCGGCGCGCGCCGGCGATGCGGTCGGCATCGCCGGCGTGCGGCTCGCCGGCACCGGCGTGCGCGCGCGCCTGCGGCACCGCCTCGTGGCCGCGCCGCTCGAACTGCCGGCGACGGTGTCGGTCGACGGGCGTGAGGCGGTCTTCACGCTGCCTGCCGGCGCACCGGCGCAGACCGGGTTGCCGGCGGGGCTGTGGCAGCTGAGCCTCGTGCTGACGCCTGCGGGCGAGGCCCACGAGCGCGAGACCAATGCGCTGCCGCTGCTCGTCGCCCCCGATCCGATCATCGTCGCCGACGTCGGCCTGGGCCTGGCGGCGATCGAGCTGCAGCGCCTGGCCGGCCCGCCGCGGGTGGCGGTGCGCGTGTTCTGCCGGCCGCAGGTGCGCCCCGAGCAGCCGGCGCTGCTGGCGCTGGGCAGCGTGACCGCGCCGGCGGCGCGGCGCACCCAGGCGAGCGACCCGCTCGACTTCGAGTTCCCGGGCACGCTCGCCGCCGGGCCGGCGTGGCTGCGGCTGCGCGTCGACGGGGTCGACAGCCTGCTCGTCGACAAGGCGGCCTCGCCACCCGTGTTCGACCCGGCGTACCGGGTGACGGTACCGGCATGAACGCGCGCACCGCACCCGGATGGGCCGAGGCGAACCAGCGCTGGCTGGTGGCCGAGATGGCGTCGCTGCGCCGGCGCGTCGAGGCCCGTCTGCGCGGCGACGCGGTGCCGCCGGCCGTCGCGACGCCGTGGGACGGCGAGGCGCCGCCGGGGCTCGACCGCGTCGCGGCGCTGTTCGGGCTGTCGACGTTCGAGCGCGAGTTGCTGCTGCTGGCCGCCGGCGTCGAGATCGACCGCGGCCTGCGCACGCTACTGCCGGCACCGCTGACGTTCTCGCTGGCGATGTCGCTGCTCGAGGCGCCGCACTGGGACGCGCTGTCGCCGCTGGCGCCGCTGCGGCGCTGGCGGCTGGTCGGGCTCGACGGCGCGCACGGCCCGGTGCACGCCCCGCTCGCGAGCGACGAGCGCGTGCTGCACGCGCTCACCGGCGTGGCCGCGATCGACCGCCGGCTCGAGGGCGTCGTGCGCACCGCCGGCCCGACGCCGGCGGCCGACC
>CALIDR010000173.1 GCA_938022295.1 uncultured Burkholderiaceae bacterium | reverse complement strand
GCACATCGCCGAAGGCACGGCGTGCATCGGCGTCGTCGGCACGACCGGCGAGTCGCCGACGGTGTCGGTCGAGGAGCACTGCGAGATCATCCGCGTCGCCGTCGAACACGCCGCCAAGCGCGTGCCGGTGATGGCCGGCGCCGGCGCCAACTCGACCGCGGAAGCCATCGAGCTGACGCGCTTTGCGGCAAAGGTCGGCGCCGACTGCACGCTGCAGGTGGTGCCCTACTACAACAAGCCGACGCAGGAAGGCATCTACCGCCACTTCCGCACGATCGCCGAGGCGGTCGACCTGCCGGTCGTGCTCTACAACGTGCCCGGCCGCACGGTGGCCGACCTGCACCACGACACCGTGCTGCGGCTGGCGCAGGTGCCCGGCATCGTCGGCATCAAGGAAGCCACCGGCGACATCGCCCGCGCGGCCTGGCTGATCCGCGAAGCGCCGAAGGGCTTCGCCGTCTACTCGGGCGACGACCCGACCGCGGTGGCGCTGATGCTGCTCGGCGGCCACGGCAACGTCAGCGTCACCGCCAACGTCGCGCCGCGCGCGATGGCCGACCTGTGCCGCGCCGCGATCGCCGGCGACGCGCGCACCGCCACCGAGATCCACCTGCGCCTGCTGCCGCTGCACAAGCAGCTTTTCGTCGAGCCGAACCCGATCCCCGTCAAGTGGGCCCTGGCGCGGCTCGGCCGCTGCGGCGGCGCGCTGCGCCTGCCGCTGGTGCCGCTGTCGCCGTCGGCGCAGCCCGCCGTCGAGCGGGCGCTGCGCGACGGCGGCGTCTTGTGAACGTCCCAGGCCCAGCCTGCAGCCGCTTGCCCCGCGGCGCACCCGCAGCCACCGCTTCCCGCTTCCGCCGGCCGCCCCGCAAGGGGCGGCGACCCGATCGATGATGGCTCTTCTCCCGATTTCCACCGGTGGCGCACGCCGCCTCGCGCTGGCCGCCCTCGCCGCATCGCTGCTCGCCGGCTGCTCGATCGTCGGGCCGCTCGGCGGCGACGGCAGTGACTACCGCTCGAAGGCCGCCAAGACGTCGCCGCTCGAGGTGCCGCCCGACCTGACGCAGCTGTCGACCGACGCGCGCTTCGTCCCCCAGGCCGGCACGATCAGCGCGACGACGTACCAGGGCGCGGCGGCGGGCGCGGCCGCCGCGGCGCCGCGCGCTGGCGGCGCGGCCGGCGTCGCGGTGGTCGAGAACGCCGAGATGCGCGTCGAGCGCGAGGGCGACCAGCGCTGGCTCGTCACCACGTTGCCGCCCGAAGTGCTGTGGCCTCGCGTGCGCGCGTTCTGGGAAACGCGCGGCTTCGCGATCGCCTACGAGAACGCCGAGGCCGGCATCATGGAGACCGAGTGGGCCGAGAACCGGGCGCGGATCTCCGGCGGGATGATCCGCGACACCCTCAGCCGCCTGCTCGACACCGTCTACTCGACGGCCGAGCGCGACAAGTTCCGCACCCGCATCGAGCGCACGCCCACCGGCAGCGAGGTCTACATCACCCACCGCGGGATGGTCGAGGTCTACGTCGCGCCCGAACGCTCGGACACGCGATGGACGGCGCGGCCGAGCGACCCGCAGCTCGAGGCCGACCAGATCGCCCGCCTGATGACGGCACTCGGCTCGCCGGCCGAGCAGGCGCGCGCCGCGGTGGCCCAGGCGCCGGAGCGCCCGCCGCGCGCGCGGGCGCTGACCGACCAGCCCGGTGCCGCGCTGCAGGTCGACGAGAGCTTCGACCGCGCGTGGCGGCGGGTGGGCATCGCGCTCGACCGCACCGGCTTCACGGTCGAGGACCGCGACCGCGCGAGCGGCCTGTACTTCGTGCGCTACGTCGACCCGCGGCAGGACGCCAAGGGCCCGCCGCGCCTGCTCGATCGCCTGTTCGGCGGCAGCGCCCCGGCCGCGGCGCCGACGCGCTACCGCATCGCCGTGCGCGGCGAGGGCGACAAGACCGTCGTCTCGGTGCTCAACGCCAGCGGTGCGCCCGAAGCCGGCGAGGCCGGGCAGCGCATCGTCGCGGTGCTCGTCGCCGACCTCAAGTGACCGCGGCGCTGCGGCGCCGGGTGCGATGCGCTGGTGCAGCCTCGGCAGCGGCAGCAGCGGCAACGCGACGCTGATCGAAGCCGGCACCGGCGAGCGGCTCACGCGGGTGCTCGTCGACTGCGGCTTCACGCTGCGCGAGCTCGCGCGCCGGCTCGCCCGGCGCGGCGTCGAAATGCGCACGATCGACGCCGTCTTCGTGACCCACGAGCACGGCGACCACGTCGGCTGCGCCCGCGCGCTGGCGCGTCGCCACGGCACGCCGGTGTGGACGAGCGCCGGCACCTGGGCCGCGCTCGGCGACGCCGATGCCCCGCCCTCGCTGCGCCGGGCGCGCGCGGGCGAGCCGATCGATCTCGGCGCGCTGGTGCTGCACCCGTTCGCGGTGCCGCACGACGCGCGCGAGCCGCTGCAGTTGACCTGCGACGACGGCCGCCGGCGCCTCGGGGTCGCGACCGACCTCGGCGAGCCTGATGCGCACGTCGCCGCGAGGCTGCTCGACTGCGACGCGCTGCTGCTCGAGTGCAACCACGATCGCGACCTGCTCGCGCACGGGCCCTACCCGGCGTTCCTGAAGCGGCGCATCGGCGGCGGGCGCGGCCACCTCTCCAACGATCAGGCGGCCGACCTGCTGCGCCGCTGCGCGCACCGCGGGCTGCGCCACGTCGTGGCCGCGCACCTCAGCGCGACGAACAACCGCGCCGACCTCGCCGCGGCCGTGCTGGCGTCGGCGCTCGGCGGCGGCGCGACGACGGTCACCGTCGCCGACGCGGCGGCCGGCTGCGACTGGATCGAGCTCGGCTGAGCGTCCGAGCGGGCCCCGAAAACGAGAAGCCGCCCCGAGGGGCGGCTTCGACACGACGATCGGCGAGGCGCCGATCAGGCGATCACTTGCTGGCGGCGGCTTCGACGGCCGACGCGGCGGCCTGGGCGGCTTCGCCGACCGCCGACGCGGCCGCGGCCGCGGCTTCGGTGACGGCCGAGGCAGCCTCCGACGCGGCTTCGGCCACCGGCGACGGCGCCGGGGCCGGTGCGGCCACGGGGGCCGGGGCCGGCGGCGGCGCCGGCTCTTCCTTCTTGCCGCAGGCGCTCACCGCCACGGCGGCGAAGAGCGAAGCCCACAGGAGCGACTTGTTCATGACTGTCCTCGTTGCGTTGTGGAATCGACGTCGACGGCGCGTCGGCCGCGCAAACACAACGTCGCGCCCGACCCTTCCGTTGACACCATCTGACATTCTACCTACGCCGCGGGAATACCCTTAGAGACCCAGCACGGTCGCCGCAAACGAAGGCTGCGAGCGTTGCAGCAGCACATCAACCAGCTCGCGGGCGTCGCGCCACGCGGCCGGTTCGGCGATCCACACGCCGCGATGACGCTCCCGGTCGAGCAGCTGCAGGCCGCGCGGCGTCGCGCCGAGCATCAGCGTCGGCATCTGCGAGGCCTCGACGTCGACGGCACGCCCGAAGATCTGATGCGCCCGATCACGCCGCCAGGCGACGAAACGCGGGTGGCGGCGCTGCAGCGTCTCGAACTCACAGGCCAGCAGCGTCAGCTGGCGCCCGGGCCGCGCGAGCCACTGCGCGAGGGCGCCGATCAGCGCCGGGTCGTCGAGCGGCCAGCCGGCGAAGTCGGGGTCGACCCACCACCACTCGGCGGCGCGGTCGGTGCGCGCCAGCGCGAGCACGGCGGCATGGAAGTCGCGCCGGCCGTCGAGCGGGCGGTCGTCGAGAGGGCTGGTAGCCGTGTCGGTGGGGTTCATCGTCGCCTCGCGTCGTCGGGCACACCGTGGAGCCAGCCGGCCGCGACCCACTCGGCGACGATCGCCCGCGCCGCGTCGCCGAACCGCGCCGCCTCGGCTGCGCTCAGCGTACCGCGGTCGGCCAGACGGCGCAGCAGCGCGCCGTCGCGGCCGGCGGCGCGGAACGCCTCGCCGTTCAGGTAGACGCCGTGGCGGTCGTAGAGCAGCCGCGAGCGCCGGTCCAGCCGCAGGCCTTCGCCGCTCGCCCAGCGCCCGCCG
>CALIDR010000172.1 GCA_938022295.1 uncultured Burkholderiaceae bacterium | reverse complement strand
GGCGGCGTCAACAACCTCGACTCGATGCAACTGGCGCTGAGACCCCGCCCGACCGGCAGCGCCGGCCATCCCGCCGGGCTGTCGCTGACGCGCACGACGACGCAGGTGGTCGCCAACGGCTTTCCGACGGTGGTGACGACGTTCCCCGCCGCAGCGAGCCCGTATCGCGTCCACGAGGTGTTCGAGGTCACGCACTGTCCGCCGATGGGCGTGGCGACGACGTTCGAGGTGGCGATGCAGGCAGGCGCCTTCGGAAGCCTCGGTCCGGGCGTCGGCAGCACGCCCGGCACCGCGGTCGCCGGCTCCGGCAGCGTCGCCGCTTCGTCGGACTTCCGCTACACGCTGACCTGGGGGGCATCGGCGCGATCCGCGACAACCGCGGGCGCGACATCCGCGACGTCGTCGGCCCCGTCTCGCGCTCGGGCGTCGACTATCTCTAGGCGGTCGCCGCGCCGGTGCCGCAGCCGCCGGCCGCCGCGCTGATGCTCGCCGGCCTGGCGGCGCTCGCCGGCTGGCAGCGCCGCTCGGCGTCACGGCTGCGCCGTGCCCCGGCACCCGCCGGGGTTGGCGACGGCGCCGCTCAGAACCCCGCCACCAGCCCGTCGCGCCGCGGGTCGCTCGCGCAGACGTAGCCGTCGACCGCCGGGTCGCCGAGGCGCCAGACGAACTGGCCGGCGCCGAAGTCCTGGTAGCTGTCGCTGAACGTCGCGATGCGGTGGCCGCGCGCGCGCAGGCCCTCGGCCGCCGCGGCGTCGAAGCCCGGCTCGAGGTACAGCTGGCCCGCGAACCAGCGCCAGCGCGGCGCGTCGCACGCCGCCTGCGGGTTCTGGCCGTGGTCGAGCATGCGCACCAGCGTCTGCAGGTGGCCCTGCGGCTGCATGTCGCCGCCCATCACGCCGAAGCTCATCTGCGGGCGGCCGTCCTTCGTCAGGAAGCCGGGGATGATGGTGTGGAACGGCCGCTTGCCCGGGCCGACGACGTTCTCGCGCGAGGCGTCGAGCGTGAAGCCGTGGCCGCGGTTCTGCAGGCTGACGCCCCAGCCGGGCACGACGACGCCCGAGCCGAAGCCCATGTAGTTGCTCTGGATGAAGCTCACCATCATCCCGCCCTCGTCGGCGGCGGTGAGGTAGATCGTGCCGCCGCGGGGCGCGTGGCCGGGGCCGAAGTCCTGCGCGCGCCGCGGGTCGATCGCCTTCGCGCGCCCGGCGAGGTAGGCGGGGTCGAGCATCTGCGCCGGCGTCAGCGTCATCGCCCGCGGCTCGGCGACGTAGCGGTAGACGTCGGCGAAGGCGAGCTTCATCGCCTCGATCTGCAGGTGATGCGCTTCGGCGCTGTCGGGGCCGAGCGAGGCGAGGTCGAAGTGCTGCACGATGCCCAGCGCGATCTGCGCCGCGATGCCCTGGCCGTTGGGCGGGATCTCGTGCAGCGCGTGGCCGCGGTAGCCCTGCGCGAGCGGCTCGACCCACTCCGGGCGGTAGGCGGCGAGGTCCGCCTCGGTCATCGCCCCCCCGTGCGCGCGCGCGTGGGCGGCGATCGCGGCGGCGACCTCGCCGCGGTAGAACGCCTCGCCGCGCGTGTGCGCGATCAGGCGCAGCGTGCGCGCGGCGGCGGGAAACGCGAAGCGCTCGCCGACGTGCGGCGCGCGCCCGTGCGGCAGGAACGCCTCGGCGAAGCCGGGCTGGTCGGTGAGTTCGGGCAGCGCCGCCGCGGCGGCCCACTTGCCCTGCACGACGACGGGCACCGCGTAGCCGCGCTCGGCGACCTCGATCGCCGGCGCCAGCAGGTCGGCGAACGGCAGCTTGCCGAAGCGCTGCGACAGCTCGACCCACGCCGAGACCGCGCCCGGCAGCGTGACCGAGTCCCAGCCGCGCTTGGGCGGCGCCGACGCCTGCGTGCCGTACTTGCCGACGAAGTACTCGCGCGTCCACGCCGCCGGTGCGCAGCCGGAGGCGTTCAGGCCGTGCAGCCGGGTGCCGTCCCACAGGATGCAGAACGCGTCGCTGCCCAGGCCGTTGCTGCACGGCTCGACGATCGTCATGCACGCGGCGGCGGCGACCGCGGCGTCGACCGCGTTGCCGCCGGCGGCGAGCATGCGCAGCCCCGCCTGCGCCGCCAGCGGGTGCGACGTGGCGACGGCGTTGCGCGCGAACACGGGCACGCGCACGGAGGGGTAGGCGGCGTCGTAGCGGAACGGGTGCGACATGGCGGCGGGCCTCGGTCGATCGGAAAGGGAAAGAAAGAGCGCGATCCTGCCAGCCCCGCGGCGCGGGCGGGCGCGCAAGGATTCGCGACGGGCGTCAGTCGGCGTCCTGGAACGCCACCTCGCGCTTGCGGCGGATCGACGGCAGCGCGACGACGATCACCATCGCCGCCGCGCCGAGCAGCAGCGCGGCCGACAGCGGGCGGGTGAGGAACGTGGACCAGTCGCCGCGCGACAGCAGCAGCGCCCGGCGCAGGTTCTCTTCCATCATCGGGCCGAGGATGAAGCCCAGCAGCAGCGGCGCGGGCTCGCAGCCAAGCTTCCAGAACAGGTAGCCCATGACGCCGAAACCGGCGGCCATGAAGACGTCGAACGCGTTGTTGTTCAGCGTGTACAGGCCGACGCAGCAGAACACCATGATGGCCGGGAACAGCAACCGGTACGGCACCGTCAGCAGCTTGATCCAGATGCCGATCAGCGGCAGGTTGAGGATCACGAGCATCAGGTTGCCGATCCACATGCTGGCGATCAGGCCCCAGAACAGGTCGGGGTTGCTCGTCATCACCTGCGGGCCGGGCTGGATGCCCTTGATCGTCATCGCGCCCACCATCAGCGCCATCACCGCGTTGGGCGGGATGCCGAGCGTGAGCATCGGGATGAACGAGGTCTGCGAGCCGGCGTTGTTCGCGCTCTCGGGGCCGGCCACGCCCTGGATCGCGCCCTTGCCGAACGGCACGCGGGGGTGGCGGGTGATCTTCTTCTCGAGCGTGTAGGAGGCGAACGACGACAGCAGCGCGCCGCCGCCAGGCAGGATGCCGAGGATCGAGCCGAGCGCGGTGCCGCGCAGCACCGCCGGCGCGGCCTCGGCGAAGTCCTGCTTCGTCGGCCACAGGCCGCGCACGTCCTTCGTGAACACCTCGCGGTGCTCGGCCGGCCGCCCGAGGTTGGCGATGATCTCGCCGAACCCGAACACGCCCATCGCGATGGCGACGAAGTTGATGCCGTCGGTCAGTTCCGGGATGTCGAACGAGAAGCGCGGCACGCCCGAGATGACGTCGGTGTTGACCTGGCCGAGCAGCAGGCCGAGCACGATCATCGCGATCGCCTTGACGAGCGACCCCGACGCCAGCACGACGGCACCGATCAGGCCGAGCACCATCAGCGAGAAGTACTCCGCCGGACCGAACTTGAACGCGACCTCGGTCAGCGGCGGCGCGAAGGCGGCGATGATCAGCGTGCCCACGCAGCCGGCGAAGAACGAGCCGAGCGCCGCGGTGGCGAGCGCCGGGCCGGCGCGGCCGCTGCGCGCCATCTGGTAGCCGTCGATCGCGGTCACGACCGAGCTCGACTCGCCGGGGATGTTGATCAGGATCGCCGTCGTCGAGCCGCCGTACTGCGCGCCGTAGTAGATGCCGGCGAGCATGATCAGCGCGGGCGTCGCGTCGAGCGCGTAGATCGACGGCAGCAGCATCGCGATCGTCGCCACGGGCCCGAGGCCCGGCAGCACGCCGATCAGCGTGCCGAGCAGGCAGCCGACGAACGCATAGGCCAGGTTCTGAAGCGACAGCGCGGTCGAGAAGCCGAGCGCCAGGTGCTCGATCAGTTCCATTGTCCCCGCCCCTCAGCCGACGAACTTCGGCCACACCGGAATCGTCAGATTCAGGCCGTAGACGAAGATGAACCAGCTGCCGGCGGTCAGCACCGCGGCGTTGACGACCGCTTCGCCCCAGTGGAACTCGTCGCCGGCCATCGCCGACGTGATCACCAGCACGGGCAGCGCGACGACGAGGCCGAGCCACGGCAGCAGCAGCCCGAACAGCACGACCGAGCCGACGACGATGCCCAGCGGCTTCCACGCGATCCTGCCGATGGGGTCGCCATGGTCGGTCTCGATCGTCAATGCGCCGAACAGCACCAGCGCGCCGAGCAGCGCGAGCAGGATGCCCAGGCCGAACGGGAAGTAGCCCGGCCCCGGGCGGGCCGACTGGCCGAAGGAATATTCGAGCGCCCCCCAGGCGAACGCGAGGCCGACGCCGACGAACATCAGCCCGGCCCAGAAGTCCCTCTGGCTCTTGATCTTCATGTCCCCTCCGCCGCCACGCCCGTACGGGTCGTGCCCGCGATTCTAGGGACCGGCGGACGTCGCCCCGGCGACCGCGCTTGCGCCTACTCGGCCCACGCCGGCGTCGTGCGCAGCACCTCCTCGAGCGTCGTCAGGCCCTCGGCGACCTTCATCACGCCGGCCAGCCGCAGCGGGTGCAGCCCTTCGGCCAATGCCTGGCGGCGCAACGCCGCGACGTCGAGCACGGGGTGGATCGCGGCGCGCGCGGCGTCGCTCGTCACCAGCAGCTCGTACAGGCCGACGCGGCCGCGGTAGCCCGTCATGCGGCACTCGAGGCAGCCCACCGGGCGGTAGGCGCGCACGCTGCCCTTCAGGCGCCACGGCGCGGCGGCGGCCTCGAGCGAGTCGCGGGCGATCGTCTCGTCGCGCACCTTGCACGCCGGGCACAGCGTGCGCGCCAGGCGCTGCGCGAGCACGCCGATCAGCGTGCTCTGGATCAGGTACGTCGGCACGCCGAGGTCGGCCAGCCGCGTGACGGCGCTCGCGGCATCGTTGGTGTGCAGCGTGCTGAACACGAGGTGGCCGGTGAGCGCGGCCTGGATCGCCATCTCGGCGGTCTCGAGGTCGCGGATCTCGCCCACCATGATGATGTCCGGGTCCTGCCGCATCAGCGCGCGCAGGCCCTCGGCGAAGCCGAGCTCGACCGCCGGCTGCACCTGCGTCTGGTTGAACGCCGGCTCGATCATCTCGATCGGATCCTCGACGGTGCAGACGTTGACCTCGTCGGTGGCCAGCGACTTCAGCGTCGCGTACAGCGTCGTCGTCTTGCCGCTGCCGGTGGGGCCGGTGACGAGCACGATGCCGTGCGGGCGCGCGATCAGCTCGCGCCAGCGGCGCGCGTCGGCCGGCGCGAAGCCGAGCGCGTCGACGCCCTTGACGACGGTGTCGGGGTCGAAGATGCGCATCACCATCTTCTCGCCGAACGCGGTGGGCAGCGTCGACAGCCGCATCTCGACCTCGCCGCCGCCGGCGCCGTCGGGGCGGCGCGTCTTGATGCGCCCGTCCTGCGGCCGGCGGCGCTCGACGACGTCCATCCGGCCGAGCAGCTTGATGCGCGCCGTCATCGCGCCGAGCACCGACATCGGCACCTGGTAGACGGTGTGCAGCACGCCGTCGATGCGGAAGCGGATCGCGCCCATGTCGCGCCGCGGCTCGAGGTGGATGTCGCTCGCGCGCTGGTCGAACGCGTACTGCCACAGCCAGTCGACGACCTGCACCACGCCCTGGTCGTTGGCGTCGAGCTGCCTGTTGCTGCGCCCGAGCTCGACGAGCTGCTCGAAGTTCGCGATCGCCGACGTCTCGCCGCCCTTGGCGGCCGCCTTCACCGAGCGCGCGAGGCTGTAGAACTCGGTCGTGTAGCGCGCGATCTCGTCGGGGCTGGCGAGCACGCGGCGCACCGTCTTGCGCGTGTGGGCCTCGATCTCGGCTACCCACGCGGTGTCGAACGGCTCGCAGGTGGCCACCGTGATCTCGGTGGCGCCCACCGTCACCGGCAGCGCGCGGCGGCTCTCGGCGTAGCGCACGCTCATCACGTCGGCCACCCGCCCGACGTCGACCTTCAGCGGATCGATGCGCAGGTACGGCAGCCCGGCGCGCTTGGCCAGCCATTCCGTGAGCGCCTCGGCGTCGAGCGGCTGGCCGCCCTGCGCGTGCACCAGGCCCGAGC
>CALIDR010000171.1 GCA_938022295.1 uncultured Burkholderiaceae bacterium | reverse complement strand
CAACGACAGCCCCTACGGCCTGCAGGCGAGCGTGTGGAGCGACAACGTCAACCGCGCGCACCGCGTGGCGCGGGCGCTGCGCGCCGGCACCGTGCACGTCAACCAGTACGACGAGGACGACATCACGGTGCCGTTCGGCGGATACAAGCAAAGCGGCAACGGCCGCGACAAGAGCCTGCACGCGTTCGACAAGTACACCGAATTGAAGACCACCTGGCTGCGCATCGACGGCGCCTGAGGAGACGGCGATGAACCATTCCCGCAACGAACAGCTGATGGCCCGCAAGGCCGCCGCCACGCCGCGTGGCGTCGGCGTGATGGCGACCTTCTTCGCCGAGCGCGCGCAGGGCGCCGAGCTGTGGGACGTGGAAGGACGGCGCTTCATCGACTTCGCCGGCGGCATCGCGGTGATGAACGTCGGCCACGGCCACCCGAAGGTCGTCGCCGCGGTGAAGGCGCAGCTCGAGCGCTTCAGCCACACCTGCTACCAGGTCGTGCCGTACGAGAGCTACGTCGCGCTCGCCGAGAAGCTCAACCGGCTCACGCCCGGCACGCACGCCAAGAAGACGGCGTTCTTCTCGACCGGCGCCGAGGCGGTCGAGAACGCGATCAAGATCGCGCGCGCCCACACGAAGCGCAGCGGCGTGATCGCCTTCGGCGGCGCGTTCCACGGCCGCAGCCTGTTCGCGGTCTCGCTCACCGGCAAGGTGCAGCCGTACAAGGCCGGCTTCGGCCCGTTCCCGCCCGAGATCTACCACGCGCCATTCCCCTGCCACTGCGCGAGCCTCGCGCAGACGAAGCAGGCGGTGCAGCACCTGTTCAAGGCCGACATCGAGCCGAGCCGCGTCGCCGCGATCGTGTTCGAGCCGGTGCAGGGCGAAGGCGGCTTCAACGTGATCCAGCCCGAGGCCGTGAAGTGGCTGCGCGACCTGTGCGACGAGCACGGCATCGTGCTGATCGCCGACGAGGTGCAGACCGGCTTCGGGCGCACCGGGAAGATGTTCGCGATGGAGCACTTCCTCGAGAGTCACGGGGTCGTGCCCGACCTGATGACGATCGCCAAGTCGCTGGCCGCCGGCACGCCGCTGTCGGCCGTCACCGGCCGCGCCGAGATCATGGACGCGCCGGCGCCGGGCGGCCTCGGGGGCACCTACGCCGGCAACCCGCTCGCGGTGGCCGCCGCGCACGCGGTGATCGACGTGATGGCCGAGGAGCGGCTGCCCGAGCGCGGCGCGCGCCTCGGCGACCGGCTGCAGGCCGAGTTGAACGGACTGCGCGCAGCGGTGCCGCAGATCTCCGACGTGCGCGGGCTCGGCGGCATGGTCGCCGTCGAGTTCGCGCGGCCCGACTCGGGCGAACCCGACGCCGACTTCACGAAGCGGGTGCAGGCCGAAGCGCTGCAGCGCGGCCTGATCCTGCTGACATGCGGCGTCGACGCCAACGTCGTGCGCTTCCTGTTCCCGCTGACGATCCCCGACGCGCTGTTCGACGAGGCGCTGGGCATCCTGAAGGACGCGCTGCGCGCGGCTTGACGCGCCCGTGAACGACGCGGAAACGCTGCGCCAGCGGCTGCACGACGCCGGCGTGCACACGCTGCTCGTGCAGTTCGCCGACGTGCACGGCACGCCCAAGGGCAAGCTCGTGCCGCTCGCGCACCTGCGCACCGTGCTCGAGGCGGGCGCCGGCTTCGCCGGGCCGTCGATCTGGGGCACCGGCCTCGCGCGCACCGGCCCGCGCAGCGAGTACCTCGCCCGCGGCGACGCCGCCACGCTGCAGCCGCTGCCGTGGCAGCCGGGGGTGGCGCGCATCGTCGGCGACGGCTTCGTCGACGGCCGGCCGTTCGACGCCTGCCCACGGCAAGTGCTGCGGCGCGCGCTCGCGCGGCTCGCCGAGCGCGGCTGGCGCCTCGAGGTCGGCATCGAGCCCGAGTTCTTCCTCCTCAAGCGCCTGCCCGGCGGCGGCTACGCGCCGCTGGACGACCACGACCGGCTGCCCAAGCCTTCGTACGACCTGAAGAGCCTCGCCCGCGCGCAGCCGCTGCTGCACGACCTGCGCGCTTGGCTCGAGGCGTGCGGCCTCGACGTGACGCAGGTCGACCACGAGGACGCGCACGGCCAGTACGAGCTCAACTTCGCGCACGCCGACGCGCTCGTCAGTGCCGACCGGCTGATGCTGTTCAAGCTCGCCGCGCACGCCGCCGCCGAGAAGCACGGCGCCGTGTTCTCGCTGATGCCCAAGCCGTTCGCCGACCAGCCCGGCAGCGGCATGCACTTCCACGTGTCGCTGTGGGCCGGCAACCGTTGCCTGTTCGACGCGGAGGAGCCGGCCGCCGACCTGTCGCCGCTCGGCCGCCACTTCGTCGCCGGCGTGCTCGCCCATGCGCCGGCGCTCACCGCACTCGCTGCGCCCACCGTCAACAGCTACAAGCGCCTCGCCGTGTACGACTCGATCACCGGCACGACGTGGGCGCCGGTGTGGATCGCCCACGGCCCGAACAACCGCACTGCGCTCGTGCGCACGCTGGCCGGACGCTTCGAGTGGCGGCTGCCCGACGCCGCCGCCAACCCGTATCTCGCCCTCGCGGGGCTGGTGGCCGCCGGCCTCGAAGGCATCGACCGCGCGCTCGACCCCGGCGCGCCGTGCCACGACGACCTGTACGCGGGCGGCGCCGTCGCGCACCCGCGGCTGCCGGGCGACCTCGCCCAGGCGCTCGACGCGCTGCAGGCCGACGACGTCGTCGCCGCCGCGCTCGGCGCGACGCTCGCCGCCGAGTTCGTGCGCCTGAAGCGCGACGAGTGGCGCGCCTGGGCGCAGCAGATCGGGCCGTGGGAGCTCGCCCGCTACGCCGAAGCCTTCTGACGGCGGGCGCCGCCACGCGGGCGCGGTCGACCGGCCGCAGGCCGGCGTTCAGGCCGCCGCCGGCACGCCGTCGTGGACCCGCACGCAGGCGCGTCCGCCGCGCTTGGCGCGCAGCACCGCGTCGTCGGCGGCGCGCAGCAGGTCCACCGGCTCGGCGATCGCCGCGTGCGCGGTGTCGGCGACGCCGGCGGAAAACGTGAGCCGGCCGACGTCGCAGCCGTCGAACGTGAATCGTGCCGCGCGCCATTGCCGCAGCAGGGACGCGGCCTTGCGGTGGGCCGCGGCGGCCGGGGTGCGCGGCAGCAGCAGGCAGAACTCCTCGCCGCCGTAGCGGCACGCGACGTCGCTGCGCCGCAGCTGGCTCGAGAGCAGCCGCCCGAACGCGGCGAGCAGCTCGTCGCCGGCGAGGTGGCCGTGGCGGTCGTTGACCTGCTTGAAGTGGTCGAGGTCGATCACGACGGCCGCGAGCGGCTGGCCGTCGCGCCGCGCGAGCGCGAACATCGCCGGCAGCACGTCGTTCAGGTGGCGGCGGTTGTGCAGCCCTGTCAGCGGGTCGCGCACCGCCTGCTGCCGCAGCTCGGCCTGCAGCGCCTGCACCTGCGCCACCTGCTGCGCGAGGCGGGCGGACAGCGCCGCCAGCGCCACCCGTGCGCGCTCGCTGTCGCGCCGGCGCGCCTCGATCTCGTCGCGCTCGCGCTCGACGCGCTGCAGCTCGGTCTGCAGCGCCGCCGCCTGCTGGCGGGCCAGCGATGCCAGCCGCGAGCGCTCGGCCTGCGCGCGCTGGCACGCGCGCAGCCAGCGCAGCGCGCGCGCGCTGTGGCCGAGCGATTCGGCCAGGTCGGCGAGCAGGTGCAGCGCCATGCAGCGCTCGCGCGGGCCGACGCCCTGCGCGTCCAGCGGCAGCGCCTCGAGCAGCTTCAGCGCCGCGGCCGGGCGGCCCTCGGCGCGCAGCGCCTCGGCCTGCGCCACCGCGCGCTCGATGCGGGTGTCGGGCAGGCCGGGGTCGGCGTCGGCTTGCCGCGCGCGCTCGACGAGGTCGAGCCCGAGCGCAGTGCGGCCGGCGCGCAGCGCCGCGATCGCCATCGTCTCGAAGCCGGCGTCGCTCGCGCCGCGCCCGTTCGCGTCGGCCGGCTGCGCGCGCAGGTGCTCGACGTCGGGCAGCGCGTCGTGCGGCCGGCCGAGGTCGGTCAGCGCGGCGATGCGGTTGATGCGCAGCACGCTGTCCAGGCGCGCGTTGCGCAGCGTCGCCGCGCGCCGCAGGCCCTCGTCGAGGTGGCGCAGCGCCTCGTCGACGTCGCCGAGCAGCAGCAGCTCGTGCGCGATGTTGCAGTGCAGGACGCAGTCGAAGCCGAGCGCGCCGCGCCCGCGCCCCTCGCGCAGCCCCTGGTACATGTGGGCGAAGGCGAGCGCGGGCTGGCCGAGCGCCGAGTAGCAGCCCGCCAGCCCGTTGAGCAGCAGCGCGCGCTCGTCGCCGCGCAGGCAGCGCAGCCCCTCGTCGCGCAGCGGCAGCAAGGCGTCGAGCGACGGCTGGAAGTGCCCCTGCATCCACAGGCACCGCGCGTGGCCGACGGCGGCAAGGATCTGGCCGCGGCGCTCGCCGATGGCGGCGAACGCGCGGTCGGCGGCGGCGAACTCGGGCAGCGCTTCGGCCGGCGTCGCGTAGCGCATCCGGTGGAACGCGCGGGCGAGCAGTGCCCACGCGCGGGCCTCGGCCGCCGCCTCCCCGCGCACGAGCACACGCTCGGCGAGCGCCAGCGACGCGTTCGAGTCGGTGAACTGGACGCGCCACGCGCGCCGCGCCTGCCGCAGGCCCGGCGCCGCCGCGGCGCGCGGTCGGCCGCGCGCGGTCATGCAGGCATTGTGGTGGCCGCATCGCCGCGGCGTCAAACCGCGGCCGCGACCCGCGCCGGGCCGGACACCCCTTGCGGCATCATCGCACCCGCCGCATGACGTCCGCCGCGCTGCCCACCGCCCTGCCCTGGCTCGCCTATGCGAGCCTGGCGTCGAGCATGGCGCTGGTGGGCAGCTACGTCGGGCTGTCGAAACTGCTGCTGGCGGCGTTCCCGGTGTTCCTGCTCGCGTGGCTGCGCTTCGGCATCGCCGCGGTGGCGATGCTGCCGTGGCTCAGGCGCGCGCCGGGCGAGGCGCCGCTCGCGCCGCGCGACCGCGTGCTGCTGTTCTGGGAGAGCTTCCTCGGCAACTTCCTGTTCTCGATCTGCATGCTCTACGGCGTGCTGCACACGTCGGCGGTGGCCGCCGGCGTCGTGATGGCGGCGATGCCGGCCGCCGTCGCGCTGCTGTCGCGCGCGTTCCTCGGCGAGCGCATCGCGCCGCGCGTGCTCGCCGGCATCGCCTGCGCGGTGGCGGGCATCGCGCTGCTGGCGTGGGTCAAGGACGCCGGCGGCACCGGCGCGGCGCCGTGGTGGGGCTACGCGCTGCTGGTGGGCGCCGTGCTGTGCGAGGCTTCGTACGTCGTCATCGGCAAGCGCCTCGCCGGCCGCGTGTCCGCGCGGCGCATCAGCGCCCTGATCAACCTCTGGGGCCTGGCGCTGGTGACGCCGCTGGGCCTGTGGCAGGCGAGCCGGTTCGACTTCGCGCCGGTCGACGGCCGCACCTGGGCGCTGCTCGTGTTCTACGCGCTCGCGGCGAGCGTGGTCACGGTGTGGCTGTGGATGCGCGGCCTGCGCGACGTGCCCGCCGCGCGCGCCGGCGTGTTCACGGTGATGCTGCCGCTGGCCGCCGCCGCGGTCGGCGTCGTCGTGCTCGGCGAGCCGTTCGGCGCCGGCCACCTGGCGGCGTTCGCGCTCGCGATCGCCGGGCTGCTGCTGGCGACCTGGCCGCCGCCGGGCGTGCGCTAAACCCTGCGCCGCCCTGCGGCACCGGCACCGCCGCGCGCGCGCAGGGCACACTACGCTCCGCGGCGCGGCCGAGGGCGCCGGCGCCAAGCTCCGCAACGGACCGATGAAACCCCGCACCAAACGCCTCGCGATCGTCGCCGCCGGCCTGGCCTCGCTCGGCGTGGCCGCCGCGCTCGTGCTCAACGCGTTCCAGAGCAACCTCGTGTTCTTTTACTCGCCGTCGCAGGTCGCGGCCGACGAGGCGCCCGCCGGGCGCACGTTCCGCATCGGCGGCCTCGTGGAGGAAGGCAGCGTCAAGCGCGACGGCGTGCGCGTGAGCTTCGCCGTCACCGACACCGCGCGCAGCATCCCGGTCGTCTACGAGGGCATCCTGCCGGATCTCTTCCGCGAGGGCAAAGGCGTCGTCGCCCAGGGGCGGCTCGAAGGCGGCGTGTTCGTCGCCCGCGAGGTGCTCGCCAAGCACGACGAGAACTACATGCCGCCCGAGGCCGCCGAGGCGATCGAGCGCGCGCAGCGCGGCCAGGCGTCGCTCGACGCCACCGTCGTCGCCCCCGGACACGGGCGCCAGCCGTGATCGCCGAACTCGGCCACTTCGCGCTGTGGCTCGCGGTGGGCGCCGCGCTCGTGCTCGGCACGCTGCCGCTGGTGGGCGCGCAGCGCGCCCGGGCCGACTGGATGGCGCTCGCGCGGCCGACGACGCACGCCCTGCTCGCCTTCGTCGCGCTGAGCTATGCGTGCCTGACCGCGGTCTACGTCGGCAACGACTTCTCGGTGCTCGCGGTGGCGTCGCACTCGAACACCGCGCTGCCGCTGCCGTACCGCATCGCTGCCGTCTGGGGCAGCCACGAAGGCTCGATGCTGCTGTGGCTGCTGATGCAGGCCGGCTGGGCGTGGGCGGTGGCCGCGTTCGGCCGCCACCTGCCGCTGCAGGTGGTGGCGCGCATCCTCGCCGTGATGGGGCTGCTGACGCTCGGCGTGCTGCTGTTCGTGCTGCTGACGTCGAACCCGTTCGAGCGCCTGTTCCCCGTGCCGGCCGACGGCCGCGACCTGAATCCGCTGCTGCAGGACCCGGGCATGGTGTTCCACCCGCCGCTGCTGTTCATGGGCTACGTGGGGTTCTCGGTCGCGTTCGCGTTCGCCGTCGCGGCGCTGATCGGCGGCACGCTGGACGCCCAGTGGGCGCGCTGGACGCGGCCGTGGACGACGGTGGCGTGGGCGTTCCTCACGCTCGGCATCGCGCTGGGCAGCTGGTGGGCGTACTACGAGCTCGGCTGGGGCGGCTGGTGGTTCTGGGACCCGGTCGAGAACGCGTCGTTCATGCCGTGGCTGGTCGGCACGGCGCTGATCCACTCGCTGGCGGTGACCGAGAAGCGCGGCGCCTTCAAGTCGTGGACCGTCCTGCTCGCGATCCTCACCTACTCGCTGTCGCTGCTGGGCACGTTCCTCGTCCGCTCGGGCGTGCTGACCTCGGTGCACGCCTTCGCGACCGACCCCGACCGGGGGCTGTTCATCCTCGGTCTGCTGGTGCTGGCCACCGGCGGCGCGCTGGCGCTGTACGCCTGGCGCGCGCCGACGGTGGGGCTCGGCGCGCGCTTCGCCACCGTCTCGCGCGAGACGACGCTGCTGGCCAACAACGTGCTGCTCGTCGTCGCGATGGCCGCGGTGATGCTCGGCACGATGTATCCGCTCGTGCTCGACGCACTGGGCCTGGGCAAGATCTCGGTCGGCCCGCCGTACTTCGACACCGTGTTCGTGCCGATCATGGCGCTGCTCGTGTTCCTGATGGGCGTCGGGCCGCTGGCGCGCTGGAAGCAGGCCGAGCTGCCCGACCTCGGCCGGCGGCTGCGCTGGGCGGCGGGCGTGGCCGTCCTCGCCGCGCTCGCCACCGGCTGGCTCGGCGGCCAGCTGTCGCTCGTCTCGGGGCTCGGGCTGCTCATGGCGTGGTGGATCGTCGCCACCGTCGGCACCGACCTGTGGGAGCGCCTGCGCGGCGCCGGCGCGGCGCACGGCGGCGTGTGGCGGCGCGCGGCGCAGCTCGGCCGCGCGCACTGGGGCATGGTCGTCGCCCACCTCGGGGTGGCGGCGTTCGTGTTCGGCGTGACGATGGTGCGCACGTTCGAGGTCGAGCGCGACGTGCCGCTGCGCGCCGGCGAGCGGATCGAGGTGGCCGGCTACACGTTCACGTTCGAGGGCGTGCGCACGGTGCGCGGGCCGAACTACGAGGCCGCGCGCGGCGTCGTCGAAGTCACCCGCGGCGAGCGGCGCGTCGCCACGCTGCACCCCGAGAAGCGCGTCTACCGCGTGCAGCAGATGCCGATGACGGAAGCCGCGATCGACACCACGCTCACGCGCGACCTCTACGTCTCGCTCGGCGAGCCGGTCGACGGCGGGGCGTGGATCCTGCGCGTGTACGTCAAGCCGTTCGTGGTCTGGATCTGGGGCGGCTGCGTGCTGATGGGGCTCGGCGGCGCGCTGGCGGTGAGCGACCGCCGCTACCGCGCGCGCGTCGCGCGCCCGGCCGCCGTCGGCGCGCCGGGCGTCGGCGGCGTGCCGGCCGCACGATGAAGGGCCTGCGGTTCCTGCTGCCGCTGGCGCTATTCGCGGTGGTGGTGGCGTTCCTCGCCGTGGGGCTGCGCCTGAACCCGCGCGAGGTGCCCTCGCCGCTGATCGGCAGGCCCGCGCCCGACTTCGCGCTGCCGCGGCTCGACGACCCGGCGCGCACGCTGACGCGCGCGGATCTCGCGGGCCAGGTCTGGGTGCTCAACGTGTTCGCGTCGTGGTGCGCGCCGTGCCGCGAGGAGCACCCGCTCGTCGTCGACCTCGCGCGCCGCCACCCGGTGGCGGTGATCGGACTGAACTACAAGGACCACCCGGCGGCCGCCACGCAATGGCTCGCCAGCCTCGGCGACCCGTACCGCGAGGACGTGGACCTCGGGCCGATCGTCAACGAGAAGCAGCTCGCGCGGGTGGACGACATCGTCCGGCGCTCGGTGGAGGGCGGCGCCCGCGTCCTCGCGGGGGCGACCCACG
>CALIDR010000170.1 GCA_938022295.1 uncultured Burkholderiaceae bacterium | reverse complement strand
GTCGCGCCGCACCGTCAGGCGCAGCCACTTGGACAGCGCGTTGACGCAGCTGACGCCCACGCCGTGCAGCCCGCCAGAGACCTTGTAGCTGTTCTGGTTGAACTTGCCGCCGGCGTGCAGCTCCGTGAGCGCGATCTCGGCGGCCGAGCGCTTGGGCTCGTGCTTGTCGTCCATCTTCACGCCGGTGGGGATGCCGCGGCCGTTGTCGGTGACGGAGATCGAGTTGTCGCTGTGGATCGTGACGACGATGTCGTCGCAGTGGCCGGCGAGCGCCTCGTCGATCGAGTTGTCGACGACCTCGAACACGAGGTGGTGCAGCCCGGTGCCGTCGGACGTGTCGCCGATGTACATGCCCGGGCGCTTGCGCACCGCCTCCAGCCCTTCGAGGATCTGGATGCTGGCTTCGCCGTAACCGGTGTCGGCGGGTTGCGGGGCGGGGCTCTGGGGGTCGGTCATCGAAGGTTCCGAGGGCCGCGCAGCGGCCCGGTCGTCAATCTGACTGGTACCCCCGCTCGGCGGGGGCCAGGGGGTGCCAAACGGACGGCAAGATGCCCATCGCATCCGAGCCGCTGAAGCGGCTCAGATGCGCATGGGCATCACGACGTACTTGAATCCAGGCTGGTCGGGCACCGTGATCAGCGCGCTGGCGTTGGCGTCCTGCAGCTCGATGCGCACCATCTCGGCGTCGGTGTTGGCCAGCGCGTCGATCAGGTACGTGACGTTGAAGCCGATCTCGATCGCGTCGCCGGCGTAGTCGATTTCGATCTCTTCCTTCGCCTCTTCCTGCTCGGCGTTGCTCGACGCGATGCGCAGCAGCCCGGGCTCGAAGTTCAGGCGCACGCCCTTGAACTTCTCGCTGGTGAGGATCGCCGCGCGCTGCAGCGCGGCGAGCAGCGGCGCGCGGCCGAGCGTGACAGCGTTCTTGTGCGCCCTCGGGATCACGCGGTTGTAGTCCGGGAACTTGCCTTCGACGAGCTTGGTCACGAACTCCATCGCGCCGAACACGAACTTGGCCTGGTTGTGCGCGAAGCGCATCTCGATCGGCGCGCCGTCGCCGTCCGCCTTGTCGGCCTTGTCCGCCTTCAGCAGCCGCTGCAGCTCGAGCACCGTCTTGCGCGGCAGGATCACCTCCTGCTTCGGGATCTCGGCGCCGAGCGTGGCCTGCGCCAGCGCGAGCCGGTGGCCGTCGGTGGCCACCAGCGTCAGCGTCCTGCCCTCGGCGACGAACAGGATGCCGTTGAGGTAGTAGCGGATGTCGTGCACCGCCATCGCGAAGTGCACCTGGTCGATCAGCGCCTTCAGCGTCGCCTGCGGCACCGCGAACGGCGGGCCGAAGTCGACCGCCTCGTTGACGAGCGGAAAGTCCTCGGCCGGCATCGTCTGCAGCGTGAAGCGGCTCTTGCCGCCCTGCAGCGTCAGCCGGTGGCCGCTGGCGGCGAGCGACACCGTCTGGTCGGCCGGCAGGGCGCGCAGGATGTCGATCAGCTTGCGCGCCCCGACGGTGGTGGCGAACGTGCCGTCGTCCCCGCCGAAGTCGGCGCGCGTGCGGACCTGGATCTCGAGGTCGCTCGTCGTGAACTCGATGCGCGGGCCGTTCTTGCGCAGCAGCACGTTGGCGAGGATCGGCAGCGTGTGCCGGCGCTCGACGATGCCGGCCACCGCCTGCAGCGCGGCGAGCAGTTGTTCCTGCGCTGCCTTCAGGACGATCATGTCTTCCTCTTCTCTTGGTGGTGCTGGTAGGCGCCGCCGGCGGCTGTGGAGAACGCTATTTTCGCCTGTTCCGACAGGGATTTACGGGCGGCCGCGGGGTGTGGGCAGGCACGGTATGCGAAGCCGGCCAGCGGCACCACAACTTCGCCGCGGCGCCGCCGGCTGTGGACAGGTGCCCGGTTGTGCGGGACTTGTCCCCAGGCCGCGGCGCGGTGCGCGGCGGCGCGCGCGCTCATCCCTTGAGCGTCTGCTCGAGCACGTGCAGCTGCTGGTTCAGCTCGCCGTTCTTCTGCCGCTCGCCGCCGATCTTGCGCACCGCGTGAAGGACGGTGGTGTGGTCGCGGCCGCCGAACAGTTCGCCGATCTCGGGCAGGCTCTTCTGCGTCATCTCCTTGGCGAGGTACATCGCGATCTGGCGCGGGCGCGCGATGCTGGTCGGCCGCTTCTTGCTGTACATGTCGGCGACCTTGATCTTGTAGAAGTCGGCCACCGTCTTCTGGATGTTCTCGACCGAGACCTGGCGGTTCTGGATCGACAGCAGGTCCTTCAGCGCCTCGCGCGCCAGGCCGATGTTGATCGGCTTCTGGCTGAAGCGCGAGTAGGCGAGCACCTTGCGCAGCGCGCCCTCGAGCTCGCGCACGTTCGCGCGCACGTTCTTGGCGACGAAGAAGGCCACGTCCTCGGGCATCTCGGTGCCTTCGGCGAGCGCCTTCTTGATCAGGATCGCCACCCGCATCTCGAGCTCCGGCGGCTCGATGGCCACCGTCAGCCCGGCGTCGAAGCGGCTGGTGAGGCGTTCGTCGATGTCCGGCAACCCCTTCGGGTAGGTGTCGCTGGTCATGATGATGTGCGCGCGCTTGGCCAGCAGCGCCTCGAAGGCGTTGAAGAACTCTTCCTGCGTGCGCTCCTTGCCGGCGAAGAACTGCACGTCGTCGATCAGCAGCAGGTCCAGCGAGTGGTACTTGGCCTTCAGCTCGTCGAACGTCTTGCGCTGGTAGTTCTTGACGACGTCGCTGATGAACTGCTCCGCGTGCAGGTACAGCACGCGCGCGCCCGGGCGGTCGCGCAGCAGCGCGTTGCCCACGGCGTGGATCAGGTGCGTCTTGCCCAGACCGACGCCGCCGTAGATGAACAAGGGGTTGTACATCGCCCCCGGGGCACCGGCCACGTGCAGCGCGGCGGTGCGCGCCATCTGGTTGGCGCGGCCGGCGACCAGGGTGTCGAACGTCAGCGCCGGGTTCAGCCGGTGCGGCGGCAGGGCGGGCAGCGGTGCGGCGGCCGGCGCGACGGCCGCCACGGGCGGCGCTGCCGGCTCGGCGCCGCGGCCGTCGCCGCGCGGCGGCGTCCACGCCGGCGCGGCCGCGGGCGCGCGCGCCGCCAGGCCGAGCTCGAGCCGCACCGGCTTGCCGGCGAGCTCGCTCAGCACGCCTTCGATGCGCGCGCCGTACTGCGAGCGGATCCAGTCGAGCTTGAAGCGGTTCGGCACCGCGACGCTGACCACCGCGGCGTCGCCCCGGTCGGCGACGGCCGCCGGCGGCAGCGGCCGGATCCAGGTGTTGAACTGCTGCTCGGGCAACTCGGCAGCCAGGCGGGCACAGCCGCGTTGCCAGAGGTCGCAGGCGTCGGCTTCCGGTACGGGGTTCAGGGCCGGTGGCACGGGAGGGATTGTGGAAAAGGGGGCTGGGCGGGGGCGGGATTGTAGGGCCTGGGGACTGCGCGGTGGACCGTTATCCACAGTCGCGGACCGCACCGCGGGCACCCCGCGCAGCCGCGGCTTGCGGTGCAAGTGTTTGACCCGTCAGGCAGTTTTTGCTGTAATACGCGGTTTCCCGAATCCCGGCCCCGTCGGGCGGCGCAGCCGCCGCCGGCCGGACGACGGGCGGGGTCGCGTCGCATCCCGGCGACAATCGCGGGCCCGCAAGACGCCCCTGCCATCGTGCCGCCTGCGCGCTGGCGCCACTTTCCCGAGGATCGAAATCATGAAACGCACCTACCAGCCCTCGAAGGTCCGCCGTGCCCGCACGCACGGTTTCCTCGTGCGCATGAAGACGCGCGGCGGCCGGGCCGTGATCAACGCCCGCCGCGCCAAGGGCCGCAAGCGCCTGGCCGTCTGAGGACGGCGGCCGCCGCATGGTCGGCCGCCTCGTCGATGCTGCCGACTTCCAGCGCGTGCTCGCGACCGCACCCCGGGTGCGAAGTGCCCACTTCTGCGCCCATCACGTGGCGGCGGTGCCGGCGGCGCGTGGCGGCGCCCGGACACCTCGCCGTCGAGCCGACTTGTCCACAGACGAAGCACAGAATCTGACGATGCCTGTGGACAACTCGGCTCCGGCCGACGTCTGGCTCGGCCTCGTGCTGCCCAAGCGGCTGGCCCGCCGGGCGGTGACGCGGCAGCTGCTGAAGCGGCAGATGCGCGAGGCGGTGCGCCGCCACGCCCACCGCCTGCCGCCGGGCCTGTGGGTGCTGCGCCTGCGCGCCGGGTTCGACGTCCGCGAGTACCCGTCGGCGGCGTCGCAGGCGCTGCGGCGCGCGGCGCGCACCGAGCTCGACGCGATGTTGACCGCCTGCGCGCGCTGAGCTCCCCGACCCCACCCCGATGTCGCCGCTGGACTGGCCCCGGCAGATCCTGATCGCGCTCGTGCGCGGCTACCGGCTGCTGCTCAGCCCCTGGCTCGGCAGTTCGTGCCGCTTCGAGCCCACCTGCTCGGCCTACGCGCTCGAGGCGCTGCAGCGCCACGGCGCAGCGGCCGGAACCTACCTGACGGCAGCGCGCGTGCTGCGCTGCCACCCCTGGTGCGACGGCGGCTGCGACCCCGTGCCCGAGCAGC